>NZ_JAFCWQ010000032.1:0-23045 GCF_049897665.1 Brevundimonas sp. TWP2-3-4b1
TCAAACACAGCCGACGACTGGCTACCCGATACGACAAGACCGCCGACAGCTTCCTCGGCTTCGTCGTCGTCGCATCCATCCGACTGTGGATCAGACACTTTGTCCACACCACCTAGGTCATAAGCGCGATGGTTCATCCGGCTACGGCGACGAGATCATCAGGATAAAGGGACGCACCTACAGCCCGTGGGGAAAGTCCGCCCGCTGCCCGGCCCTTTACTGATGGCGGGCTAAAATCACGCGAACGTGGTTCGACCACTTCTCCGACGAGGCGAATATTAACGCCGGGAGTGTGCAAATGAGACCGCTGGAATGGATTGTCACGAGGATCGCGCCCACACCGGTGCCGATCTATCGCGTGGGCACTTTGCTAAAGTCGAAACCCGCAAAGAAGAACGGCCCTAGCAAATCGGCTTACTAGGACCGTCAGGTTGGGAAGACCGTCACGCACGACGAGAATGCGCTCGCAGATCGTCGGTTCCCAAGGGCTAGGTGCCCTCTAGAACGCCCTAGACCGGCTCGCCTCGCCGTCCGGCCCGACGGATGGCGGTGGGCGTCCACGAGGCTCCACGGGGCGTCGAAAGGCCATGACTGTTGAGGTGGTCCGCCGTCTGTTGAGGGGTCATCATCTGTCCTCTCGCCATCGAGATTGCAGGCATGATCTCAGCTGCATGGTCTTCCCGTCCTGCTGACCTGTCGAACGGCATGTGCTTGGATCGCTCGCAGTGAGCATCACTGACTAGAGATGGGTTAGTCGATCGAACCCGCACCCACTGGTGCGGCGGCTCGCGGGGGTAAGTCGAGGGTCACGAGGACGGCCGTCGTAATTTCTGCTCACCACCCATTACCGCTGTCAGGGAGGTCCGCTTACGGAACACGGAGTGGATGTCCGGTTTCGGGCCTGACGCCAATGTCGTGGTCCGACCCGTTGCGGACGGTGGGCAGGTCCATTCGCGGCTTGGTGGGCCTTAACAAGGTATTTTTGCCGCGGTTCCCTTTCAGCACCAAGTTCTTCTCCGGGGATCGATAGCTTGACCGTCGTTATCCAAACCGCTCCTGTCGGTCTCATGGAGCCGAAACGTTCGCCTTCGTGAACGGGGGTTTCCATGTTGCGATCTGTCCTCGGCGCGCTCGCCGCCGCCGCTGTTATGCTCGTCTCGAGCCATGCGTCTGCCCAGACGGCCTGGATCGCAAGAGTCGCAAACGACGTGACGCGGATCAACACCGCCACCGACACCCAGATCCTGGGCAATACCCCAGTCGGCAGCGCTCCCTTCGGCGTTCTGGCCACGGCGACGCGCGTCTATGTCACCAACTACAGTGGGAATTCGGTCACCGTACTGGATGCCGCCACCAACGCCGTCGTGACGACGATTCCGGGCTTATCAACCCCTTTCGGCTTGGCTTTGTCGCCAGACGGCACGCGATTGTATGTCGCCAATATCGGTAACAACACGGTGTCCGCCATTAATACCGCAACCAATACTGTCGTGGGGACAATCACCGCTGACAATACACCGGAGGGCGTCGCGGTAAGTCCGGACGGCGCGACACTTTACATCGCCAATCGGTTCGCCAACAACGTTACTGCTCGCACCATCGCCACGAACACCCTGGTCCAGACCTATGCGACCGAGTTAAGCCCCCGCCAGATTGTCCTCTCCGCCGACGGGTCCAAGGCCTACGTCTCGAACCTCAGCTCCAGCTCGGTCTCGATCATTACACTGGCCTCGGGTGGCGTTCCGCCGACCGTGTCCGTCGGCAGCACGCCCTGGGGCATCACGCGGTCTCCTGACGGGTCGCGGATCTATGTCGCCAATCACGGAAGCAACTCGGTCTCGATGATCAGCACCGCGACGAATCTGGTCACCGCGACCACAGCGGTCGGAACCGACCCCATTGGGGTCTCGGCGACGCCCGATGGCACCAAACTCTACGTTACCAATCAGGGCAGCAATTTTGTCAGTGTGCTGAATGCGGTGACCCTGGCTCCAATCACCACAGTCGACGTTGGAGGTGGACAACGGTCGATGGGCCAGTTCTTCGCGGCGGCGGCGGCTCCACCGCCGGTCCCCGTGCCCACGCTGTCGGAATGGGCGATGATCCTGTTGGCCTTGATGCTGGCTGGGGGTGCGGCGGTCTTCATCCAGCGTCGCCGTTTAGCCTGAACGCGGGCGCAGTGACCGACGTGGATCGACCTCGACTGGAGACCGGCGGGGATGTTTTCTCGGTTTGGTCTTAAGGTCCGTTCGCCACCCTTCTGAGACGTCCAGGACGTCCGCTTTCGGGTAGCGGAGCCGCTATGCGCTATCCAACTCAAGGCGTGGACCTTTGAAAAACATTCAAATTAGCCAATAGAGTTCGGATAATCTGGGAGTCCCCGCATGGGCGGTAGTTCATCGGGCCGATACCGGACCCGCAACCGTGGAGCCGTAGAGGCCACCTGTCGGATCGACCTTCGCTTCCTCCGAAAGCAGGGCGCACTAAAGGAAGGCCGCCGGACCACGGGAACCCTCAGCTGGAACCGTGGCGGCACGCCGTCCGGGAGCCTGGGATACACGGTGGACATGGACCCGCAGGATCGGCGACTGATCCTGTCCTACAGCACCAACGGCGAGGCCAGGACGGTGACTGTTGAGCTTGAGGCAGTCCCCATGCTGTTCGGCGGGTTCCGCTATTACGCCCTGTGTCCCCGGACGCTGCGCCGGTGTCAGGTGCTCCCGGTGGTCGGTGGTGTGGTCGCCTGCCGTCAGGCGCACCGGCTGACATACGCATCCCAGTCGCTTGATGAGATTGATCGCACTCGACGGCGGATGGACCGTTGCGAGAAACGGCTTCACGAAAAACCCCGCCGTGGCCAGAACCGGGAACGGCTGACCAACGCCCTGATCAATGCGACGGACAGGTTTGAGAGAGTGGCGAACGCCCACATGACGCGACGCTGGGGCCATCTATTTTAGATCGAAGTAGATCGGGGTTTCAGGCAGTTTCCGCGCGCGACGCGCACGCGCGCGAGCTGATCAACCTTTGAGCCTGTCTGCGACTAAGGCGGGGACGGGATCACGCTCAAAACATGGGACACGCGTGAGATACGTGGGAGAAAACGTGGGGGGAGTTTTTCGCTGCTGCTATAAGCGCAATATTTTTAGCTATTTAATTGACTGATATCGCTCCTTCCGTCTCCGCCATTTTCTCAAAACACATAAAAAACAAGCCCTTATGGGCAAGCCATGCCATTCGTGTGACAGAATGCGTGACACCAGTCGAGCTGTTGATGGGCGAAACAAACGCAGACCATTCTCTGGCCTCGCCCCCTCCTCCCCCGCGAAATCGATCCGGGTGGAGTGGGAGAAAGCCATGCAACAGGACGACGTCACCGCCCGCCTTCTGGACGCTCTCAAGGGCATCGATCTCTCCCGCCCTGACGGCCGGATTGGGATCGGCTCGCTCCTGGCGGAGATCGAGAGACGCTCCCCGGCAATCCGGGCCTGTCAGGCTCGCTTCCCCAAGTCAAAAGCCTCCTACTCCGCCGCCCTTCAGGCAGCCGCCGCCCATGCGGTCGCCGTTTCGGCGCGGAAGCTGCGAAGTGGGGGTCTGCCGACCGCCTCAGACCGGGTGGCTAACGGCCCTCGTCCCCGCCCCGCAAACCACGCGATCGGCGCTCAACGCTTGAGCGAGGCCTGGAAGCGCCTCAACCGGATCGCCCTCGATGACGACGAGATCCAATCCCCTGTCGATCAAGGCCTGCTTCAGCCCCGCGACCGCCTGGTCCCGGAAACGACGTTTCAAAGGACCCCATCGCTCGAAACCCCAAGCGGTCGGGGCCGTCTCGCCCGGCGAGACCACATAGACGGGCAGCAGACTGGACGAGCCGTCGCAGGCCGACCGGAAGGTCGGGTTGTCCGTCAGCCTCAGATCATTCCGGAACCAGTATATATAGAGGCTCACCGCCGCGGCCTCTCAACCTCTGCATCGCCCGTCATCTGCGCAGCCAGCCGCGTCCCGGACGTCCAGGCGGCCTCAACCCTGGGCCCGGTCAACCAGTCGCCGCAGACGCCAATCCTGAGATCGCCGTCCCAGAGCGCATCAAGGCCGCCCCGCCCCGAGCGCGCGTAAAGCCATCTGTGCGAGGAACAGGCGATCGGGGCAGGCAGCGCTGCGCCCAACCTGTGGGACAGGGCGTCGGTCAGGCCCGCTTCGACCTCGTCTCTGGGCATGTCCAGGTGGCGCGCGGACCACTCGCCGCCAGCCTGGACCACCCAGGCCTCGATCGGACCCCGACCGGGCTTGGCGCTGTTGCGCGCCGCCCAGCCCAAGGCCGAATCGTCATCGCCCCTTAGCCAGTCAAGATCTCCGGGAAGGCGGTCGCCGAAGGCCATCATGAGGGTCCAGCACGGCGAACTCGAGACGCCGCGAGCCATCGCGGCCATCTCCGGAACGATCGGGGTCAGGAGATTCGCCGCCTGCTCGGCGGGAATGGCGACGACCACCGCGTCGACGGTCAAAACGGGGCCACTGTCCGCTGACACCGTCCAGCCGGTGGAGGTCCGCGAGATCTGAGTAACAGGGACGGACCACATCACATCCAGGTCCGTCGCCATCTCGTTGAGGGGCGCGTTCATGCCGGGCGTCCCCACCCGTGCGTCCTCCGCGACGGCTGTCCATCGCGAGACATGACCGGCGCTGGCCCATGCCTCGACCTGATTGCGGAAGTCCGCATCTCTAGCAGTGAAATATTGCGCGCCGTGATCGAAAGAGACCTCGCCGAGTGGCGTGGCGAGGCGGCGGGTGGCCATTCGCCCGCCTGCGCCGCGCCCCTTGTCGACCAATGTCACCGCATGGCCGACGTCACGCAGGGCCTGCCCACAGGCCATCCCCGCCATGCCTGCGCCGATCACACATACTCTCAACGCTTCAGTCTCCTTTGCCAAATGTCCATCGAGGGCATCAGCCGCCTTGTCTGGTTTGACGTCACTGACCCCTGGAGCCAGGGCGACGCCAGGCCTCTGACGTCCTCCCCGGCGTCGAGCAGGGCGGCCCGCAGGGCAGTCCCGCTGATCTGGCGTTGAGCGATGAGGGTAGACACGCATGCCTGCTTCGGGAGGCAGCATTGCGCCCAAGCGCCATTTCACGAAAGAACACTTTGAGAGTTCGCTGCACGGCCGCACCGCGGGCCCTGCCCCGGGAAAGGGCCCCGTCCGGCGCCGCCTCACCGCCGGCCGGACGGAGAGGCGGTGGCCGAACGACCCTCAGCCCGGGCGGGCCTCGCCCCATTCACACCAGCCGAGCACGCGGGGCGCCCCAGGCAGATACATCGTCTCGACTGCCTCGATGACGAGGCCCGCCGCTGCAATAGATGCGGTTACCGGACGGGTCAGGTGACAGCCACCGGCCAGGGGGCGCCAGAAGGGCTCGATGCGCCGCTGCCACCGCTGCACCCCGGGATCGGGTGAGAGGCCATGTTCGCTGTACAGAAAGGTTCCCGACGTCTTGAGCACCCGGCGGGCCTCGGCCAGGACAACAGCCGGGGTCTGGACCGAGCAAAGCGTGAAGGTGCAGACGACCGTGTCGAAACTCCGGCGGTCGAACGACAGCGCCTCGGCCCGTCCCGCGACGATCTCGACCGTCAGGCCTGCGGGTCGAGGGGCGGCCTCCGCCAGGCGCCGCAGGCCTTCAGAGGGATCGACGCCCGTGACGCTCTCCACCCGGTCGGGATCGTAGAAGGCCAGGTTGAGCCCGCCGCCAATGCCGAGCTCCAGCACGCGTCCGCGCGCGCGGGGCACGATCTTCGCCCGCTGCCTGCGGATGGGCTTCGCCCCGCAGGCACAGCCGATCAGACGCGGCAGGACCTGTCGATCAAAGAAGCTGCTCACGCTGTCACCTCTTCCCACCCCGGGGCCCGCTTTTCCGATGCGCGCCGGCAATCGCAATGACCGCGTACCCCTCAGGCCCTCGCGGTGACAAGCCAGGCCGCGCCGGTCATCATCACACCCCGACCTGGCCTGTACTCAGCGGTGAAGAGAGACAGCAGATCGTCCCCGGCGCGATCCTGCACGGCCCGAGGCTGGTCCTCCAGCAGGCGACCGGCTGCAAGGGATGAGAGGACGAACCGGACGGCCTCCTCCGACGTCGCCCCGGCGCCGCCGAGGGGTTGAAGCCCGGAACAGGCCACGATCTCCGTCGCGGTAAATCCGCCCTCCGCCAGGACCGCGTTCAGATAGTCGATGTCCTCGAACGCGAATGGACCGGGCGCACGCGGCACGGCGGGCGGAACATCGACATGCCTCCGAAGCACGCCCATCACCTCCATCATCCACGGATTTTCGCGCGGCGGGCCCCAGACCGCCAGATCGATGCGTCCCCCCGGCTTCAGACATCGCTGCAGATTGGCGAAGGCCGGGCCGGGCTCCTGGAAAAACATGCCCCCGAACCGCGAGAACAGGCGATCAAAGGAGGCTTCAGCCTGGTACAGCGACGCATCGGCGCATTCGAAGCGGGCATTGGGCGCCCCGGCAGCAACCCCTCGCTCGGTCGCCTTTGCGATCAAATCGGGCGAGATGTCGATCCCGACCACGCTTCCCGACCCACCGACCGTCGAGGCGATGGCCAGGCTGGTCGCGCCCCCGCCGCACCCGATGTCGATGACGTGCTGGCCCGGTTGAAAACCGGCCCGGGCCAGCAAGGCTCCGCCGATGGGCGCGATCATCGATTCAAAGCGATCGATGTTGGCCAGCCATCTGCCCCCCATCTCGCCGGCCCAGTCCTCCGCCTGGGGCGCTTCACGGGAATCCGGATCAGGCAACGGCATGGTGGTCCTCTCTGGCTGAAGGCCGTGAGCAAGACGCCCCGGGCCTGAAATCCCCGATCAGGATTCGGGGCAGGTCACCATCCGGGCGCGCAAGTGCTGAGGCTGTCAGGTACGGGGGGAGGTGTTAAGAGGCTAAAGCCACAATCGGCGCCGTGAGTTGAATGCTATGCCCAACAGGCGAGTTGTTCGGGTCTGTTGCACGGCCAGCCTCCGCTGAATTTCTTCGCTTTCTTGTCCGCTTGCCGCCCCTGAATTGCGCTTGAGTAGACACTTCGGACCTTACCCTGACAACACCACGGTGAAACCGGCCCGTAAGCCAAGAGCGTCAAGACGTGATCACCGCCGCAGCGTTGTCAATGCTGCCCTGTACCTGAGTGGACGCCCCCTACCCACTGACGGACGGCCGTTCCCTCTGCCCCCTTTGCGCCTAAGCCCCACTGTGCGAAAACGGCACCGTCGGATGACTGAGCCCACCGTCAGGGGAGATGGGCCGACGTTGTTCTGGCGCTTCTCAGATCCCGGCGTACCACTCGTATCCGCGGTCGGGCCAATAGCCCCCGTTGCCGCCCTGGATGTCTGCGAAGCTGTCGACCGCCTCGATCCGGCGTATGTATTTGGCCTGTTTATAGCCCAACTGTCGCTCGACCCGCAGTCTCAGCGGCGCTCCGTGCGGAACGCCCAGAACCTCACCGTTCATGTCGTAGGCCAGCAAGGTCTGGGGGTGACGGGCATCGACCAGGTCGATGCTCTCGTAATAGCGCGGCCCCTCCTCGGTCTGGGTCAGGGCGTCGAAACAGTGGAAGACGACGTATTTCGCCTGCGGCTTCAGCCCCGCCTCGTCGAGCAGGGTCTCCAGCCGCACTCCGGTCCACTGCCCGATCGCGGTCCAGCCCTCGACACAGTCGTGTTTGGTGATCTGGGTCCGTGCGGGGCGCGCTCGCAGCTCGGCCAGCGACAGCGACAGGGGCCGTTCGACCAGTCCGTCGATCTCCAGCCGGTAGTCGGCGAACCCGGCGTCCCGCAGGGCCACATAATCCGCCGCCGCCGGGGAGATGGAGCCGTTTGGCTTGAAGTCGGGGCTGATCTCGGTGACGTCGTATTCGGGGGCCAGGGCCTCGCGCGGGATCAGCAGGCGTTGGGAACGGCGCGTCAGCGCCTCGGCGGACACCTTAAGCCGCTCACTGAACGAAACGCCGCGTTCGCAAGCTGCCAGGGCCATGACGCCTGCGGTCGCCAGGGCCCGACCCAGCCAGGTCCGACGGTTCATCGCCGACGCGCTCATTTCGGTTCTCCATCAGCGGGAGCGGTCGGCTCGAGCACGAACCAGCCTGTGATCATCGCCCGCATGTTGTTGTAGAATCCGGTCCAGATCACCAGCCCGACGTGGATGACGATGAAGCCCACGATCAACCCTGCCGAGATGAAATGCAGCGTCCGCGCAGACTGCCGCCCGCCCATGATCTCCAGCAGGATGCCGCCGATCGCGTTGAAGCCCGGCGACATCGACAGACCCGTGATCAGCATCATGGGGAGGATCACCAGGATCATCGTCACATAGGTCAGCTTCTGGATGACGTTATAGGTCCGCGCTTCCTCATCCTTCGGGAAGTGAAACCGGGCGTGTTCCTTCACGGAGCGCCAGAAACCCTTCAGGTCCATACCGGTCGGCCAGAGCCGGCGCCCGAACCGGCGGGTGATGAAGCCGTAGGCGAGGTAGATCAGGCCGTTGATGACGAACAGCCAGGCGAAGAAGAAATGCCAGTGCCGCGCTTCGGCCAGGTTGCGGCCCTGCGGGATCATCAGCCAGTTCGGAACCGTCGGGATAGTCAGCCACGGATCGGCGAAGGTGGTCCGTATGCCCCAGTCCAGATGCGGATGGGCCATCAGGATGTTCAGCCCGCTCATGAGCAGCACGACGACGGCCACGACGTTCAGCCAGTGGCTGATCCGGACCAGCACGGGATGGCGCCAGATGTCGGTGCGCCCGCCGGGCAGGGGCCGGTCGGCAGGCCCCGGGCTCGTCGTGGCGGGAGCCTCGACCCCGACCTCATCGAACGGACGATCAGTCATGCAGTTCTCCCCCGACGGCCGGCGGACGGTCTCATGAACCCGTCCGGCGCACAAACCGCCGTTTCCGGCGGTTTCGATCCTGCGGCCAGAAAAGTTACACGGTCGCCTGATCGGGCAGATTTGAGGATGACGCGCGGCCACTTCAGGCGGCAAAGGCGGCGCCGATCGCCGGTCACGGCCTGCCCTCAGCCGGTGGCATCTGGTCAAGGACCAACTGGCCGCCAGCGCACGGGCGGAGAGCAGGCCCTTTGTCGCTACCGAAGGCGGGCTAGATTGAGCGGCCGCTCGATCCGGCCGTCGACCATCTCGACCCGGTCATCCGCCAGGCGGTCGGCGTCACGCGGGTCGTGCGAGACGAGCAGCATGGGAAGCGCCGTCTCGTCGCGCAGGGCGGCCAGCCAGGGGATCAGTTCGTCCCTCCGGGGCCCGTCAAGACCCGCGAACGGCTCGTCCAGCAACAGCAGACGCGGATCCGACGCAAGGGCCCGGGCGATCGCCACCCGCCGCACCTCTCCGCCTGACAGGTTGCGGGTCCATCGCCCCAGAAGCGGTTCGAGCCCCAGCAGACGCAGGATCGGAGCGATCTCGATCGGACGCCCGGAAAAGCGCCGCCCGTAGTCGATATTGGCCGCCACGGTCAGATGCGGAAACAGGCGTGCGTCCTGAAACACGTAACCGATCCTGCGCCGATGGGGAGCCGGCGTCCGGCCCGATGCGGCGTCCAGAATGGTCTCGCCGTCGACCACCAACCGGCCGGTCTCGACCGGAATCAGTCCGGCGATGGCGTGCAGCAGGGTAGTCTTTCCGGCCCCTGACGCGCCTTCCACCGCCACGATCCGCGCGGCGCTATCGAATCGCGCCTCGATGCGAAAATCGCCCCGCGACGCGACGATCTCGCACCGTATGGTCAAAGCACCGCGCTCCGTCGCAACAATCGACGATTGACCCATTCCGTCGCCAGCAGGGCGGCCACACAGACGACGACCGACAGAAGCGCCAGCCGCAATGCCGTCGTCTCGCCATCCACCCGCTGCAGCGCGGCATAGATGGCGACCGGGAGGGTGCGCGTCTCGCCGGGGATGGCCCCGACGAAGGTGACCGTGGCCCCAAACTCTCCGAACGCGCGCGCGAAACCCAGCAGTCCCCCCGCGATCAGCCCCGGCAGCGCCAGCGGCAGAGTGACCGTGGCCAGCACCCAGTGGGGTGGGGCCCCCAGCGTCGCCGCGGCCTGTTCCACGCCCCGGTCGATGCCCTCGATCGCCTGCCGGATGGGGCGCACCATCAGCGGCAGGGCCATGACCGCCGCCGCCAGCGCCGCCCCGGTCCAGCTGAACGACAGGCTGATCCCGAAAGTCTCCGACAGCCAGCGGCCGACCGGTCCGCGCGCCCCGAACAGCAGCAGCAGCCCCAACCCGGTGACCACCGGCGGCAACACCAGCGGCAGGTTGACCAGCGCCTCCACCATCCACCGGCCGGGAAACGTGCCCCGCGCCAGCAGCAGCGCCAGCCCCGTCGCCACCGGCAGGGTCGCGATCGTGGCCACCGCTCCGACCCTCAACGACAGCGCCAGCGCCTCGATTTCGAACGCGGTCAAAGGCCCGAACAGGTCACCCATCGGCGCCATCCAGCGCCGCCAGCCGCGCAAGGGTCGGCGCCGCCGCCGTCTCCAGCTCGGCACGAAGCGTCTCATAGGCCGCCAGCAAGATTTCGCCGTGCTCGGTAAGCCGCGATCCGCCGCCCCGGGCCCCGCCCCGCACGGTCGCTAAAGCCGGTCTCCCGGTCAAACCGTTGATCGCCTCCATCAGGGTCCATGCCCGGCGATAGGACATACCCATCCGCCGCGCGGCCTCGCTGAGCGAGCCCGACTCACGGATATGGGCCAGAAGCTCCGCCTTGCCGGGACCGAGCCGGCCTTCGCCGATCCGGACCTGGAACCACAGCCGCGTCGACGTCATCGCCCCGGTCCGAATCCATGGCGGGTGAACAGCACCCCCGCCGCCTCCGACCGAAGAAAAGCCATCAAGGTTCCGGCCTCTCTCGCCGCCGTCGCCGTCAGGGCGGCCGGATAGGCGATGTCAGGCTGAACCGCCGCCACAGGCACGTTGACGACGCGCGCGGCATCGAAACCCAGCGTGTCGCTGCGATAGACGATCCCCAGGTCGACCTCGCCCCTGGCCACGAATGCGCGCACGGCCCTGACGTCCCCCGCGAGGATCAGATTGGCCGACACGGTATCCCAGACGCCTGACCGCTGGAGCATCTCGCGGGCATAGCGCCCCGCGGGCACGCTCTCCGGATCGCCTATGGCGACCCGTCCGTCCCAGGAGAAGGGCGCGACCGGGCGATCGGACGGCGCGATGACGACCAGACTGTTGGTCAGCAGGGTCACCTGGCTGGCGGCCCGGATCGCCCCCTCCCGCGCCAGTCGGCCCATCCAAAGGTCATCGGCCAGTACAACAAGGTCGGCGGGCGCTCCCGCCAGCAGCTGACGCGCCAGCTCCCCGCTGCCGGCGAACACGGTCCGCAAGGCCCCCCTCCCCTCAGCCTGAAACTTCGCAGCCAGTTCGGTCACAGCGTCGGTCAGCGAGGCGGCCGCGAACAGGGTGAGCGGCGCAGGCGCCGCGGGGCGACAGCCGGAAACGAGGGCCATCGTGATGGCCAGCATGCCGCGCCGTCCGATCATCGGTCCAGAAATGACTTTGCTCCGCCGCAGGCTTCGTTATGCTGATTTGAGCATGACGGTCCTGCCCGCGTCCAGCCGCGTCGCAACGCCGATGGTCGACCCGTTCGGCCGGACGATCGACTATGTCCGTGTCTCGGTCACCGACCGGTGCGATCTGCGCTGCACCTATTGCATGGCCGAGCGGCAAACTTTTCTGCCGCGCGCCGAACTGCTGAGCCTCGAGGAGCTGGACCGGCTGTGCTCGGTCTTCGTCGGCCTCGGCACCCGCAGGCTGCGTCTGACCGGCGGAGAACCTCTGATGCGGAAGGGGTTTATCGACCTTGTCGCGCGCCTTTCGCGGCATCTGGCTTCCGGGGCGCTGGACGAGCTGACCCTGACCACGAATGGCACGCGTCTGGCCGAACACGCCGATGCTCTGGCGGGCCACGGGGTGCGCAGGATCAATGTCTCGCTGGATACCCTCGACCCTGCCTCCTATCGGCGGGTCACCCGTGGCGGGGACCTGGCGCAGGTACTCGAAGGGCTCGCGGCGGCCCGCGCCGCCGGGATCGCGATCAAGATCAACACCGTCGCGCTAAGACAGGACAACTGCACCGATCTGCCGGCGATGATCGAATGGGCGCACGGTCTGGGTATGGAAATCACCCTGATCGAGACCATGCCGCTGGGCGAGATCGAGGCCGACCGGACGGGCCAGTTCCTGTCGCTGAGCGACGTGCGCCGAGACCTTGAGACTCGCTGGACCCTGACGCCGCTGGTCCGGCGTACCGGCGGACCAGCCCGTTACGCCCGCGTCGAACAGACCGGCGGGACCGTCGGATTCATCACGCCCCTGACGCAGACGTTTTGCGGCGACTGTAACAGGGTGCGGGTGACGTGCACCGGGACGCTGTTCCTTTGCCTCGGTCAGGACGACCACGCCGAACTGCGCGAAACCCTGCGCGCTCACACGGACGACGGGCCGGTGGCCGAGGCCATCCGCGCCGCTGTTGCGAGGAAGCCGAAAGCGCACGACTTCCGCATCGGTCTGGACGAGGCCCCCGCCGTGCGTCGGTCCATGTCCGTGACGGGAGGCTGAGCGTGGCGCGTGTCCTTCTGTTCGGGGCCTTGGCCGATGCCGCCGGCTGGCGCGAGCGACACATCGAAGGCGACACGATCGAGGCCCTGCGCCGTCATCTGGCCGGAGACGAGCGGCTGGCGGAGCGGCTGGCGCGCCCGGGCGTGATGACGGTGCTGAACCAGGTGGTGGTGCGCGGCGATCATCCTGTCGGAACCGACGACGAGGTGGCCTTTGCCCCGCTGGTCAGCGGGGGTTGAGCATGGTCCGACTGGAGGCCCGGCCGATTGATCCTGCAGCGTTGCTTGACGGCTTCTGCCGCGACCGTACGGACGTAGGGGCGGTAGTCAGTTTCACGGGCCTGTGCCGGGCGGCAACAGAGGGCCAGCCAGTGACGACCCTGACCCTCGACGCATGGCCCGGCTTTACGGAGGCGGTCATGACCGAACTGGAGACGGAGACCCGCGCGCGCTTCGATATCATCGACATGCTGGCGGTCCACCGATGGGGCGAGGTCGGGGTAGGCCAGCCCATCGTCTTCGTCGCCGTGGCGGCCGCGCATCGTCGCGCCGCCTTCGAGGCGGCCGACTTTCTGATGGACCAGCTCAAAACCCGTGCGCCCCTGTGGAAGCGCGAGGACGGCCCGGACGGCCGTCGCTGGATCGAGCCTCGCCCGTCAGACCGGGCCGACGCTGCCCGATGGACCGAACTGGAGCCTGCCGAATGACCGACACCCAGTCTTCTGACACCCTGCCCGCGCCCGGCGGCCGGCTGCTGCTCGATCAGGGCGTGACGCCGGTGCGCATCGCCGTCCTGACCATTTCGGACACCCGCGATCACGACAGCGACACCTCCGGCGCGATCCTGGCGGCAAGGATCGAGGGGGCTGGCCATGTCTGCGTCGAAAGAGCCATCGTCCCCGACGCCGTGGACGCCATCCGGGCTCAGGTCAGGCGCTGGATCGCGACAGGGACCGTCGACGCGATCCTGACCACCGGCGGCACCGGCCTGACCGGCCGCGACGTGACACCCGAGGCGCTGGAGCCGCTGTTCGACAAGCGGATCGACGGCTTCTCGGTGATCTTCCACACCGTCAGCTATCAGACCATCGGCCTGTCCACGCTGCAGTCGCGCGCGACGGCGGGGATCATCGACGGGGTCTTCGTCTTTTGCCTGCCCGGCTCCAACGGGGCGGTGCGCGACGGGTGGGACAAGGTCATCCGCTGGCAACTCGACAGCCGCCACCGCCCCTGCAACCTGGTTGAACTGATGCCCCGGCTGCTGGAGGTCTGATGGCTGGCGATACGACAGGCCTCACCCATATCGACGCCGACGGCCGCGCCCGCATGGTCGACGTGTCGGCCAAGGCCGTGACCGCCCGCGAGGCGCGAGCCGAGGGCCGGATCATCATGGAGCCCGCCACCCTGGCGCTGGCCCTGTCGGGAGCCGCAAAAAAGGGTGACGTGCGCGCGGTTGCCGAGATCGCGGGCGTCATGGGGGCCAAACGAACCGCCGACCTGATCCCCCTGTGCCATCCTTTGCCGCTGGATGCCGTCGTCGTGACGGTCGAGGCCAGTCCAGACGGATCGGGCCTGTCGGTCTCGGCCACCACCCGCACGACCGGGCGCACGGGGGTCGAGATGGAGGCCATGACGGCCACGACGGTCGCCTTGCTCACGTTGTACGACATGCTCAAGGCCGTCGATCGCGGCATGACGATTGAGGCGGTCCGGCTGGTAGCCAAGTCCGGCGGCACATCCGGCGACTGGACCCAGGCATGAGCCTTCCCACGGTCGCAGCCGCCCGCGCGGCCATGCTGGCGTCGGTCAGGGCGCTGCCTCCAGAGCGGGTGCCGCTGATCGAGGCCGACGGCCGCTGGCTGGCCGAACCGGTGACTGCGACGCGTGATCAGCCCCCCTTCGACGCCTCGGCCATGGACGGCTGGGCGGTACGGACAGCGGACCTCGGAATCGCGTCGCTGACTATTGTCGGGGAAAGCCTCGCCGGACGGGGCCGGGCCGGGCCGTTGGGTCCAGGCGAGGCCGTCCGCATCTTCACCGGTGCACCGCTGCCGCCCGGCGCGGACCGTGTGGTGATCCAGGAAGAAGCGACCCGGGACGGCGACCGCCTGACGGTCCGGAGCGCCCCGGACTCACCGGTCTGGGTTCGCCCGCGCGGATCCGACTATGCTGCGGGGGCCGAGCTGCTGCAGGCGGGCCAGACGCTCAACCCCTGGCGGGTCGCGTTGGCCGCCTCAGCCGGTCGGCCCGACCTGACCTGCGCGCGCCGTCCCAGCGTGGCCATACTGGCCTGTGGCGACGAGGTGGTGGAACCCGGCAGCGCTCCCGGACCGCACCAGATCAACGACGCGGCGGGTCCGGGCGTGGCCCTGGTCGCCCGGCGCGCGGGAGCGGAGGTCCGCCGCCTGCCCCTCGTGGGAGACACGCTCGCGGGGATCGCGGCGATGCTGGCGACAACCGAAGCGGACCTGATCGTCACCATCGGCGGGGCCTCGGTCGGCGATCACGACCTGCTGAAGCCAGCCGCCCGATCAAGGGGGGCGATACTTCTGGTCGAGGGCTGCTCCATGCGCCCGGGCAAACCGGTCTGGTTCGCCACCCTGCCGGACGGCCGGGCCATTCTGGGCCTGCCGGGCAATCCGGTGTCGGCACTGGTCTGTGCGGAACTGTTTCTCACGCCACTTCTGGCCGCCCTTCAGGGCGGGGCATCGGAACCGGCGTTTCAAATCCTGCCAGTCGCCGCGCCGATGCCCGCGAATGGGCCTCGGGACCACTACATGCGCGCCCGCGTCGTCCGCGACCCGCTAGGCCATCCCAAGGTCGAGGCGCTGTCCGATCAGGACTCGTCGATGGTGACGGCAATGGCCGCAGCAGACTGTCTGCTCCGGCGACCGCCGCATGCGCCTGCTTTGGCGACGGACGATCCGACACTGGTTCTGACCCTGGGCTCAGGAAGGGGCTTGTCAGGTTAGCCGCAGCAAGTCGAAAGCCGCCCTGCCCTGCCGAACTCAGGCAACCGCGGCCGCCCAGGTCGTCGCCACATCTCAGATCCCGCTGGATGTTGAAGGTGGTGTAGATCGCCGCGTGGGGGGTGAGGAACCTCTCGGCTGAAGCTTGGGATTTGAACCGCTGCTGCTGCCGTTCTCGTCTTCGGATCGGCAGGTGTGCGTTCTCGGCCCGATTGTACTCCCGAAGCCGGCCGGGTCGGTGCAGATGCCTGAGATCCAGGACATCCAGAGCCGCGCCATATGAGGCGAGGCCGTCGGTTGTGATCGCCTGTGGTTCGACCGGCTGATTGTGAAGGAGACGCCTGAGCAGCTTCAACGCAGCCTCTGTGTCCCGCCGGCGCCGGACCACGAGGTCGAGGACCTCGCCTTCGTCGTCGACGGCCCGCCAGAGATACATCCGCTTGCCGCCGATCGAACAGACCATCTCATCCAGGCGCCAGCGACGCGATGGAGCTGGCCGACGGCGCCTCAGCCGCCTCGCGATCAGCGGCTTACGCTGCGTTCAGTGGAGACAAATTCGCCTTAAGGTGACAGCACCGTCATGCAGGCTCCTCGATCGGCAAGCCCGCGGCTCCTACGGCGCCGAGACGACGAAGGTCGAGAAACGCCTGGAGGACAGCGTTGCGAAACCTGGGGTCGGCGGACAGCGAGGGCGGAAATACCGCCTGCAGATCCAGCAGGGCGGCGACCCTGTCACGGTCATCGGTCGCACCGGCAAGACGGCGTGCCGTCTCGGTCGCAAGGGGGTCCTCGACAACGACGACGTCGCCCACCTCCGTGCGACCCTCCTGCCACCGCATCCAAGCCGCGATGGCCAGGGCGAGAGCGGGAATGGGCCGACCGGCCGAAAGGCGCGCCGCGGCGGTCGCAAGAAGTCGCTGCGGCAACTTCTGGGACCCGTCCATGGCGATCTGACGGGTTCGATGACGCAGGGCCGCGTACGAGAACCGCGCCATCAGCTCGGCCCGATATTTCGCGATATCGAGATCAGGTGGCGGCTCGAGCGTAGTCTCGGCCTCGTCCCATAGGCGCTCTACGAAGGCTTTCAGGATGGGCACGGCGACCGTCTGATGCACGTAGTCCAGTCCGGCGAGTGCACCGAGGTAGGCGAGGGAGGAGTGCGCCCCGTTCAGCAGACGCAGCTTTGCGTCCTCCCAGGGGCCGACGGTCTCCGTCAACTGCACCCTGAACCGGGCGAAGTCTGGCCGCTCTCCGGCGAAGCGATCCTCAATGATCCATTGA
The DNA here is from genome assembly GCF_049897665.1 of Brevundimonas sp. TWP2-3-4b1. Classification (NCBI taxonomy): domain Bacteria; kingdom Pseudomonadati; phylum Pseudomonadota; class Alphaproteobacteria; order Caulobacterales; family Caulobacteraceae; genus Brevundimonas; species Brevundimonas sp. TWP2-3-4b1. The sequence goes on from NZ_JAFCWQ010000032.1 coordinate 16,889, forward strand.
GTGAAGGGCTCGGTCTTGACCATGCCGAGGTCGACGACGCCCAGTTCGACGCTCAGCCCCTCGATGTCGGCGGGTGTCGTGGCCGGTACGATCCGGTCGATCATGGTCTGGGGGAAGGCCCCCTCGGCCGCGATCCAGTCATGGAGTTCAGGATCGATCCGCCCCGCCATCTCGAGCACAGCCGAGCGGATGCGTGCGCCGTTGTGCGGAAGGTTGTCGCACGAGATCACAGTGAAGGGCGCCAAGCCCCGTCGGCGGCGCAGACGCAGCGCCGCAGTCACGAAGCCAGGCGCGGTGGCGGGCGTCGACAGATCTGACAGATCGGCGGCGATGGCCGGGTCGTCAAGCTTCAGGCTTCCGGATGCCGGATCCAGGCAATAGCCCTTCTCGGTCACTGTCAGAGTGACAATGTGAACCTCGGGCGACGCCATGACTTCCACAAGCGCAGCGGGATCGTCGGCGGCGACGAGAACATCCTGAATGGCGCCGACGATCCGTAGAGACCTTTGGGTCCCGTCCTCGACCACAACGGTGTAGAGCCCCTCCTGCGGCACCAGCTGATCGCGCACGTCCGGCGATCGCAGCGAGGCGCCAATCACGCCCCAACGCAGGTCGCCTGCATTCAGGGCATCGTCGAAAATGACGGCCTGATGCGCCCGGTGGAAGGCGCCGATGCCCAGATGCACTACGCCGGTCCGAACCTGGCTTCGGTCATATCCCGGAACCGCCACCTGCGCAGGCAGCGCCGCTAGCGCCCGGTAACCGAGCCGCGGCCCTGTCATAGCTTGTAGGCCGCCTTCACCAGATCATAGGTCAGCGCCCGCGCGAGGTCATGAGCCTCGTCCTCCTCGAGCCGGTGCTCGACCACCAGCCTGGCCAGGAAACCGCAGTCCATCCGCCGCGCGACGTCGTGCCGGGCAGGAATGGACAGGAAGGCACGGGTGTCGTCGTTGAAGCCGACAGTGTTGTAGAAGCCGGCAGTCTCGGTCACCTGTTCGCGGAACCGACGCATGCCTTCCGGACTGTCGTGGAACCACCAGCTGGGCCCGAGTTTCAACGCCGGATAGTGACCCGCCAGGGGGGCCAGCTCGCGGCTGTAGGTCGTCTCGTCCAGGGTGAAGACAATCAGCGACAGGCGCGGGTCCGAGCCGAAGCGATCGAGCAGAGGCTTCAGCGCGCGGACGTAGTCGGTACGCGTCGGAATGTCCGCCCCCTTGTCGCGGCCGAAATGCCGGAACACAGCGGCGTTGTGGTTACGGAAACTGCCGGGGTGCAGCTGCATGACGAGGCCGTCGTCCACGCTCATCGCCGCCATCTCGGTCAGCATCTGGCCTCGGAACAGCTCGGCGTCGCTCGCAGTCACCGGACCGGTCGAGACACGTTTGAACAGAGCTGCTGCCTCGACGGCAGGCAGGTCTGCAGTGAACGCTGTCGGGTGGCCGTGGTCTGTCGAGGTCGCGCCCAACGCGGCGAAGACCGCCCGCCGGTCGCGCAGCGCGTCGAGATAACCGGACCAGCTCGGGGTGTCGCGCCCGGTCAGATCGGCCAGGACTGCGAGGTTGGCATGAAAGCCCTCGTAGTCCGGATCGAGCACCGGGTCAGGCCGGAACGCGGTCAGCACCCGACCCTTCCAGCCGGAGGCGCGGATCGCCTGATGGTGTTCGAGGGTATCGATCGGGCTCTCGGTCGTCGTCAGAACCTCGATATTGTGACGCTCGAACAACGCGCGCGGACGGAACAGTTCGGTCTTCAGCGCGGCGTCGATGACGTCGTAATAGTGGTCCGCCGTCTCCGTGGAGAGCCGAACCTCGATGCCGAAAACCTCGGCATAGACCCAGTCGTGCCAGATACGGGACGGGGTGCCGTGGAACAGGTGGTACCGCTCGGCGAACCGACGCCAGATCTTGCGGGGGTCCGTCTCTATGGTGCCGCCGTCGACGCACGGCACGCCCAGATCCTCCATCGGCACGCCCTGGCTGAAGAGCATGCGAAAGACATAGTGGTCCGGGGTGATCAGCAGCTCGGCGGGGTTGGCGAAGGGCGCATCGCCGGCGAACCACGATGGATCCGTATGGCCATGCGGGCTGATGATCGGCAGGTCCCGGACTTCCGCGTGCAGCCTGCGAGCGACCGCGCGCGTATCAGCGTCCGATGGAAACAGCCGGTCGGGGTGGAGGTGAAGCGGCTTGATCACGACGGGCCTCGCAGCGGTGACATGGCAGGCGGTATCCGCCTGCCGTCGCAGACGGGCGAAAGAAGACACCGGTTACCACGACTTGCAAGAGGGCAGCGTTGCGGCGACTTGTTGACCACCCCAAAACGGGCCTGACAGGTTACGTCGCCAAGTCGAAGGCGCTGTCAGGGAAACCCCCGTCGGTTGAGAAGCCCCTACCCCGGGGACTCGATCAGGCAACGGTAGCCGCCCCAGCGGCATCGGCAGCGGCTTACACTGCGTCCAGTGGAGACAAATTCGCAAAGTGACAGCACACCCGGAACATTGAGCTACGGCCGTTGCTTAGGCGTCTGAAGATCGCCCCTCGGGTGATTGAGATCGGTCCCGGCTAGCGAACGGAACAGTGCACAAGGCCAATAGCGTCAGAATCGCGATCAATCCCCACGCTTCGTTGATGGCGCGAACCAGCGCCAGTTTCTCCACCAGAGGGGTCAGAGTCTGAATCGTCGCCGGATCAATCGGTTGCCCGATCCGGGCGACGAACAGGGCGACGGGGATGCCGAGAGCCTCCGCCGTCGGCACGTCGCCGGCCTGCAGCCGCGCGACGATCTCGCGTCCCAGCACAGGTGCGCGGCCGTAAATGACCGTATCGATCAGTGCCAACCCGATCGCCCCGCCCAGATTGCGCATCAGGTTGAAGAGGCCGCTGGCGTCCGGCACTTCGGACGGCGGGAGATGGCCCAATGCGAGACGCGTGGGCGGCAACAGACACAGCATGATCGCCACGCCGCGCAAAATCTGGGGCCACAGCATTTCATCGAAATCGGTAGCGGAGGTCTGAAAGGCGCTCAGGCCCAGCCCGATCGCGAACAGGGCAAAGCCCATGGCCGTCATTAGCCGCGCGTCCAGCCGGCGCTCCATGACCACGGCAACCGGCGCTGTGGCAAGTTGGGCCAAGCCGGTAACCAGCATGATCGATCCGATAGCCAGCGGCCCGTGACCACGCACGAAGGCGAGGAACACCGGCATCAGATATACGGATCCGAACAGGCCGATGCCCAGCACGAAACTGAGCACACAGCCAATTGCGAAGCTGCGGTTCGACAGCGTCCTCAGCTGCACCACCGGCGGGACGGCCACGAGGCTCCGGCGCACGAAGGCCACGCCGGAGGCAAGTGTCACCGCGGCCAGTCCGATCACCAGCGGCGAGGCCCAGCCGCGCTGCGGGGCCTCCTTCAGCGCGATCTCCAGCGCTGCGAGGGCTAAGGCCATCAGAATCAGCGATACCAGATCCAGCCGCCGGACCGCACCGGGATTCGCGCGCTCGCGGGGCAGCAGCCACACGGCCAGAAGGGCGCAGACGACTCCGGGCGCCAGATTTATCAGGAACAGCCAGTGCCAGGAATAGGTCTCGGTGATCCAGCCACCGACGATCGGACCCACCGTCGGCGCCAGCACCGCCAACACGCCCGCGATCATCGTGGCGATGCCCTGGCGCTCCTCCGGAAAAAGCAGAAAAACGGCGGCGAACACCCCGGGGATCAGGGTTCCGCCGGAAAACCCCTGCACCACCCGCCAGAAAATCAGGGTGTTGAAATCCTGGCTGAGCGCGCACCCCAGCGAGGCCAGGCTGAAGAGACAGATCGCGCCCACGAACAGCCAGCGCATGGTCAAGGCTCGGGTAAGAAACCCGGTCAGGGGAATCGCGATGACCTCGGCGATCAGATAGGCCGTCTGGACCCAGCTCATCTTGTCTGGAGCGACGCCGATCGCAGCCTGGATCGTCGGCAGGGACGTGGCGACGACCTGAATGTCCAGGATGGCCATGAACATGCCCAGGCACATGACGATGAAACCCGTCCACAGGCGGATGGGGTTGTGCGCAGGTACGGGCGTGAGGCTGGCCGACATCGAGACCTCCGGACAATCGAATGGAGACGGCGCGAGGCGCACATGCCTCGCCCCCTGCGCGATAAGGTCACGCTCGACCTCCGATGGGAACTGCGACACACGGTTGTTGTTTGAGAAAGCTGCCGCTTGGCGTCGACTTCCAGCCGGAGGCCGGTTCAGCGGTCGGAGTCGCCCATGCCCGCGCCCGTTGCCCTGCTGTCCATCGGGACCGCCGACGCCCCACACGACATGCCACAGACCCAGGTCGCCGCAGTGGCCCGGCAACTTTTCCAGGACCGGTTTCCGCAGTTTGACCGGATGGCCAAGGTTTTCGACACCGCGGGCATTCGGCATCGGCAGTCGGTCATGCCGATCGAATGGTACATGACCCCGCGGACCTGGCCGGAGCGGACCGACGCCTATGTGACTGGCGCTGTCGACCTGTTCAGCAGAGCGGCCGCCATCGCGCTGGGAAATGCTGGGCTTACCGGTCCCGAGGTCGACATCATTATCACCGTCTCTTCCACCGGTATTGCGACCCCCAGCCTCGAGGCCCGTGCCATGGCGCGTCTGGGGTTTCGTCCGGACGCCGCGCGCATCCCGCTCTTTGGCCTCGGCTGCGCCGGGGGCGCGACCGGGCTGGCGATCGCAAGCCGTATGGCCCGGGCCAGCCCGGGGGCCGTCGTCCTGCTGGTCGCGGTCGATGTCTGCACGTTGTCGTTCCGGATGGAAGACCTGACCAAGGCCGACATCGTTGCCACCGCCCTGTTCGGTGATGGCGCGGCGGCCTGCATCCTGCGCTGTGGCGATGGCGGTTTCGCCCATGTCGAGGCCATCGCGGAACACACCTGGCCGGATACGCTCGACATCATGGGCTGGCGGGTCGAGCCCGACGGTCTCGGTGTTATTTTTGCCCGCGCCATTCCCCCCTTCGCCCGTGAGCATCTCCGGCCCGCCATGGACCTGATGCTCGCCCGACACGGAGACCGGGTCGAGGCCATCGACCGTTTCATCTGCCATCCCGGGGGCATGAAGGTGATCGACGCGATGGAGGCTGCCCTGTCCATGGATCACGGAGCACTGGACCATGAACGGACCGTCCTGGCCGACCACGGCAACATGTCCGCGCCCACCGTACTTTATGTTCTCGACCGCGCCCGCCACGCCGGCCTTCCGCAGCGCTCGGTCGTCACTGCCCTCGGACCCGGCTTTACGGCCAGCACAGTGACGCTGCGCCGCCCCGCATGATCACCTCGATCGTCATCCTCGCGCTGGTCACGGCCCAGCGGCTGGGCGAGCTGGTTCTCGCGCGCAGGAATACCGCCCGCCTGATGGCGCACGGCGGGGTGGAAACCGGGGCCGCCCACTATCCCCTCATCGTGGCATTACATGCGGCCTGGCTTATCGGCCTCTTTATTCTGGCATGGGATCGACCTGTGAATTGGATCTGGATGGGACTTTTTATTGTGCTCCAGCTTGGCCGTGTCTGGGTCATTGCCTCGCTGGGCGCGCGCTGGACGACACGGATCATAACAGTGCCAGACGAGCCCTTGGTGCGGCGCGGTCCCTACCGGTTCGTGTCGCACCCGAACTACATCGTTGTAGCGGCCGAAATCGCGGTGCTGCCTCTCGCCTTTGGCCTGAACGCATTCGCGGCGATCCTCTCGATTCTCAATGCGGCCATCCTCGCGATCCGGATCCGGGCCGAGGCCGAAGCCTTGCGGATGTCCTCAAAGGTCCCGTGAGACCGCAAGCATTGGTGTGGTCTCGGCGTTGACAGGTTAACCGGGCGAAGTCGAAAAGCCCCCTACCGCCGCTCTTCAGGCGACAGCCATCGCCCATGCGGCATCAGCATCGGCGCGAAAGCGGCGAAGTGTGGGTCTGCTGATCAGATGACGTTGGATGTTGAAGCGGGTGTAGCTCGCTGCGTGGGTGGTGAGGAATCTCTGGGCTGAGGCCGGGGATTTGAACCGCACACGCGGGCGACATCGTCGCCATGACCGACGCCCTGCGGATTCCCCGCAAGACCCTCTACGACAAGTTCCGGCGTCACGGCCTGCGTCCGGGCGATTTCCGCGCGCGAGATGAGCGTGG
>NZ_JAFCWQ010000033.1:0-21106 GCF_049897665.1 Brevundimonas sp. TWP2-3-4b1
ATCCATCGACCAGCTCTGGGACGCCATCGCCCGGATCATCCAGACCTACTCGCCGCTGGAATGCGCAAACTACTTCGCCGCCGCAGGCTACGATGCAGACTGATCGGAAAATGCTCTAGCCGCGACCTAACCTGCCAAGGCGGACGTCGGTGCGAGCCGGTGAACCGACTGACTCGCAAATCAGCGCTGCATCAAACAGAGTTTCGTGTCGGGTGCGCGATCTGGTGCCAGCGCCAAGCGGTGGCGACGATGTTGTCAAGCGACGAGCGGGTTGGAATGAAGCCGAGTTGGGTCCGAGCCCGACTTCCATCCGCGACTAGACGTGCTGGGTCGCCCGCCCGTCGTCCGCCTTGGGGCGCTGCCAGTGTGTGTCCGGTGATGCGGCTGATAGTGGCTAGTATCTCGCCGACTGAATAGCCGTGGCCGGTCCCGAGGTTGAAAGTGCCGCCGGCATCGCCGTTGAGGAGCCGTTTGAGCGCGAGGACGTGGGCTTCCGCCAGATCCTCAACGTGGATGTAGTCGCGAATGGCGGTGCCGTCCGGTGTCGGGAAATCTGATCCGAAGACCATAAAGTCCTCGATATGGCCTTGCAGCGCCATTAAGGCTCGCGGGATGAGGTGTGTTTCAGTCCTACGAAACTCGCCGATGCGGCCTTCGACGTCTGCGCCGCAGGCGTTGAAATATCGCAGCGAAACCACTTTGACGCCGTGGGCAGCGGCGGTGTCTGCGAGGATCGTTTCGCATATGAGTTTGGTGCGCCCGTAGACGTTCAAGGGTTCGGTGTGACTGTCTTCAGGGATCGGAGACACTCTGGGTTCGCCGTACACAGCGGCGGTCGACGAGAATACGAGGGTGTCACAAGTGGCTGCAGCCATGCCTTTCAGAAGGCCGAGGAGGCCTCCGACGTTGTTGCCGTAGTAGTCAAGAGGGCGGATGCCAGATTCGCCTACGACCGAGAGGGCGGCAAAGTGGATGACTGCTTGGATCTCGTGATCGCGTAGGGTTCGCGCGACGCGGTCGGCGTCGCGGATGTCGCCCTCGACTAAAGGCCCCCAGAGCACTGCTTGGTGGCGACCGAGGCTAAGATTGTCGTATACGACAGGAAGGTAGCCCGCTTCAGCGAGAGCTTTGCATGCGTGAGAGCCGATATATCCGGCCCCGCCAGTGACGAGAATGTTTCGGGTCATCTGCGCCGATAGCACGAGGGAGCGGCGTTGGCATTGCCTTCAACCCTGCTACGACCTGGCAGGCGAGGGACCGGCAAAACCCAGAAGTCCACCATCGCGCAGTTCCATTTTCCGGTGAGCGATGTCCGATCACGTTCACAGTGGGCCGCCGTTCTGAAACCAAGTTTTATCGCGCAGGTCCTGACGTGCAACGACTAAGCGCCCTGTAAGCAGGGCGGTCTCGGAGAGGACCGCAGCACTAAGCAGACCTGCGCATCACCGGAGCCTCTCACACAACTCTCCAAACCGATCCGCAACAGTCTGAATAGACGGAGCCGGATTAATGTTGGCCAGACTTTCACGCAGAACTAAGTGCTCACTGGACTCAACTATCTCACAGATAGAATCAGCGAGTGCCGAAATGGTGAAAGGGGAAACTAAGACGCCTGATACCGATGGTATAACGTACTCTATCTCGGGGTGATGATTAGGACCCTTCTCCGACTCTGCAAATGCGACTATTGGAAGACGGTAGGCTAAAGCGTGGTTCACAGACAATCCCGCAGCCCCCCCCAGTACTAGCAAGTCTGCGCCCATAAAATGGGGCGCCAGGTCGTCTTCGTCGTGCAGTGCACCCGTCAGCAATACGGCCTGTCCAAAACTTGGATCTTGTCGAGAGGCTATCAGTTGCCTAAGCCGCTCTCGTTCGGGCCCGTCGCCAATGAGGGTTAAGGCGGCATTCGGGTGACGCATGCGAACAAGCGCGAACGCCTCAATTATTAAGTCAAATGACTTATCTGCAGTTATCCGACCTACCGAGAGTAACTGCGGAAATCCCCGGCGGTGAGCGCTCGCGCGGGACTTCGCCGCCAGAATATGAGTATTGTCGATGGCGTTTCCAAGCGCAATTGACCAAGTCTTTGGTAAATTGCGAGACACCCATTGCTGTCCCGACTGCGTATACGTTCCGATTGCGTCAGCCGTTGATAGAAGTGGAGGTCTTAAGGCATTTACCAACAAATTCTCTAACTTGGATGGGCGCTTGTCGATCTGCCAACCGTGCGTCCAATACGCTAATTTTGGTAAATTTCCCAGCCGTCGGGCCGCGGCAAGCTGGTAAGTTGACGTCATTCGTAAAGCAAATTCAGCGATCACTGCCTTGGGATTAAGATTACTGAGTATTGCGTTGATCGGAACATTGGCACGAAAAGGTTGAGCTGGGTTAGGAAATGTAATGTCGGCTGGGATGGCAAACGAGCACTCCTGAGGATCGATGAGATTCAAAAATGACCCCATTGGAGGCGTGCGTGATGTCACGACGCGGAGACCATATCTGTTGTAAAGCTCGGCAAAGAGCGGGACTCTATAGTGCGGGATGACTCGTTGAAGGATCAACATATCGCTGAAATCTGGCATTTATAATCTCGACCATTCCGCGACGAGAGCGCGAATTCTAACGATAACGCTGGGAATCAATTTCTTGCATTCCGCTGCGGAGACGCTGGCAGGCTGCGGACAGGAAGCCGACATCTGAAGCTGCAGCCGCGAGACGTTTGACCCTACTAGGTCGGGTCGACGAGAAAAGCACGATCCCACCCTCGTTACGAGATAGGGCGTATCCCAAGAGGGCAGACGCAATCTCGTCATCATCAAAAAGGTCGATACCAACCTTTGGGCTAAGGTTCCGGGCAGCCTCCTCGTTTTCTGCTCGCCATTTCCTGATATGATGAAGTCCGTGTTGGATGGCTCCGTGGGTTATACAAAAGCGGGATGAAATGTGGTCGGCTTCGCGATCCGGGAACTGAAGCACGGATGCCAATTCTGGCCACTGAGAAGCAATGAGCTCGCAGTCTACGTACGAGCTTCCAAGACCTATTTCGCCGATGTAGCCATCATTCTTTTTCGCCAATAGTAGATTTACTAGATCAGTAGTGATGTCAGCGGGCCGCACGTTGTGGAGTAGGTAGATGTCGATTTTTAAGACGCCAAGCTCGCGGAGACTTTGGTGAAGATCGGCTCTAACGTGGTCGGCGACGAAGCATGTGTCCGCTTGTGTGGTACGACGCGCGGCGTGGCCAAGTTTAGACCACAACCGCGGTGCGAACCGTTTAAAGGGCGCGCCAACACTCCGGAGTTGCGCAAGCTTCGATCGAGGAGCAGGTCGTCTGATCCCCACTTTTGTAGCGATCGTGACTTCGAGGTTATGCCCCGACAAGGCCATCCCCAAGGAAGCTTCTGCCTGTCCCCATGCATACGAAGGTGCGACGTCAAAGTGCCGAATACCGCTATCGAGGGCTGCATCTATCAGCGTCTGGCTAGCGGCCCCATCGTCGTTGCGAAAAAGATTCGCGCAACCAAAGCCAAGCGCGGACGTGGACCGGCCATCCGGAAGCACACTGATTGGGGTCATGATGCCACCAGGTCATCAGCGAGCCTTAAGGCCAATGCAATTGCCGTAAAGGTGGGATTAGAAAAACCGGTCGATGGGAAAACTGCAGCGCCTGCAACATACAGGTTTTCTGTCCCGAAGACACGGAGATTGGCATCCACAACCCCGCCCGTGGCGTCGTGACTCATCCTGGCGGTACACATATGATGGATATTGTCCCGGGCATCATCGAGAAATTCGGGCGATTCCTGCAGGAGATCCGGAGAGATTGCTACGTCCGCCAATCCCTTGGCCGCGAGCGCCTCGGCAATCTGCTCCGCAAAAATGCGGATAGAGCGTACCTCCCGGCCGTCTAGGGCCCAAGAGAGCCTTGGCAATGGATTTCCAAATACGTCGGAGCGATCCGCGAGCGTCACGCTGCTCGCCGCGCAGGGCAGCTGTTCAGAAAATACTTCAAGGCGCGCAGATCCATCATGTGGTTTGAACGACCGCCTGTCTTTGAAGTATCGGAATATCAACGGCAGCGAAATTGATGCCACAGCTAAAACGTGCCGCAGCATGGCCAACGGATTTGACGGTAAGCGTCCCTCCAGCAATGAACGAACAAAAAGCTTGATATTATCGAGGTGAGACGAGAATCGATTGTCGAAAACGAAATGGGCACCAAGCTCAGGCATTTCGAGACGACGCTGAGCGGAGTTGCTACTTCTCAGCTTTGGATAATATCTGAACTTTCCGAGATAAATGCTGTCGAAGAGGTCGTGAAACCGCTTGTAGTCGTGGATTTCCACAGTCCCAACGTCGCACACGATATGATCGGCGAAGCCTGTGCCAACCCAGGGATTCCGGGCCCAAGGTACAGTTGGGTCTCGCCTTGCTTCAGCAAGCAAAATTCTAGCGATTTCGATTGAGCCGCATGCGAGCACAACCTTTTTCGCCTTAACAAGGAGTTCTTGACCGCTCAGTGACTTGAACGTCAGGCGAATCGGGGAGCTGGGATTAATGTCAAGCTGTGTCATCGTCGCGTGGACGATAACTCTAGGGCCTTTAATAGCCTTCAGAGTGGGCAGGTAATGGCGTGCAAGATTTCGTGTTGGAACCCACCTGCTGAGAACCAAGTCCAAATCTTCGCCATGGCTGGGATCAAGATTCCCAATACGACGCCAAACGTCGGCATCAAAACGCTCAGCATTGCCGACTCCCAGCATAGTATAGGCTTCGTCATAGTATCGCCGCAGCGCTTCAGAACTGATCGGCCAAGCGCTTATTCCCAACCAAGGCCTTGCTTCGAACAATATCGGGTCAAACTCATGAAGCTGACCGCCCCAGAAAGTGGTGGAACCGCCCAGGACGCGATAACGGCCTAGGTTTAGGCTATTGAAGGGGTGTCCGACGCTGTCTCCATCGGAGAGCTCTTGGCTGTCGCTTTCGAGGCTGATCCCGCCGCTCTCTATGATTAGCGGGACAACTCCCATCTCAGCCAGTTTAACTCCTAGGCTCAGTCCAACCGCACCTCCGCCGACGATACAAATATCCGCGTCAATCTCAGTCGCAGCTCCCAGTAATTCTAGATCGTCAATCACTTGAGCGACCTCGCTGTGAGCACTGCATCGCTGTAGATTTCTATAAGTCTGTCAATGTTAGACTGAGGCGAGTGGCTTGTGTCATAGGCCAATCTGCCGCGTAGTCCGAACTCCCGCACTAGGGCCGGGTTTTCCAAGAATGTATTGATCGATCTGATCCACTCCTCATCCAAATCCGGCGGCACGCACCAACCAGCCCCTGACCCTTCTACCAGTTCCGGAAGTCCGCCTAGCGACGATGCGAGTACAGGCGTACCGCAGGCTAGTGCTTCTGCAATCACGATTGGGAACCCTTCGTACCATTTAGATGGGGTCAGCAGCACGCTGGCGCTTTTGATAAGCTGGAGCACCTCTTGGGATGGTAGCCAGCCATGCAACTTAAGGCGTGACGACGCCAACTCTGCGAGCCTCGAGCGGGCTGGCCCATCACCCACGACGTCGATCATGCCATTCAGGCGATCAGCAATTCGCATCAACAGATCCACGCCCTTCTCTGATGTCAATCGTCCGACGAACACCGCACGTTGGCTTCGCACGGAAGAGCTTAGGCCCGGGTCGGGGACCGAATTTCCCTTTATGACAATGCCGTCACCGCGAAATCCATCCTGAATCAAGATGTCTCGCGAAAACGTATTCAAGCAAACGAGGGTGTACAGAAAGGTCTTCGCGTTATAGAGCGCCTTAAGTCGCTGAGCCGAAATAGAAGATACGACAGATCCAATGCTCGAGCTTTTATAGCATCCATTGATAACACCTTCAATTTTTGTTGAACTAATGCAAAGGTTGCATGGTGCGTCGTTTCGAAAAAGTTGGGCATTTGCACAAACTAGGCGGTAGTTATGCACGGTCTGGACGACCGGTACTTTCGCAGACAATACGCTCTCGACAGCGCCTGGCGACAGCGTAGGAAACGTATTGTGAAAATGAACTACATCGGGTCTGAAATCCTCGAGAAGGGCGCGTATAAGTCGAATCGACTGCGGGTTATGTAGACTGCGAGCCGAAGCGAGAATTTTGCGAGAGAGGCGGTCGATGTTATCGTTATCGACAGTCAACCTCTCAACTATATGGCCGCGATCACGTAAAGCGTTAGCTTCGAAATCTGCGACGGCGTCCTCTCCACCTCGCTGTTGATATCTGTTGTGAGCGATCAGGATCTTCACGAGCCGCCCTCGGGTAACTGTGCATTTTGACGCGGGAAAATAGTTCGCATCCGTGCGCGTGCCAACTTCAGCAGAGGTCTCTCCACACATAGATGGACAAATATTCCGGCAATTATCGCAACGAGGACCGCCACTATTTCAATCATTATGGGGATCCGAGGCAGACCGGCTGCTTGCCAAACAGACAGCAACGCCAATATCGCAATGCCATGAGTAAGGTATAGTGAGTACGAGGCATCGCCGATAAGCCGGCTCATTGAGGAGAGCCGCCCAGGGCCGTCTTTCACGCCAAGGGCTATTGCAACCAAGACGGCTCCAAGAAGACACAGAATCGCAGCACCCGGTAGCGAAACGCCGTGTAGGTTCAGCCTGGCGGATATCAAGAATGTAACACCACTCGCTACGTAGAGTGTAGGTAAGCCACCGAGCCTAAAACCGGTCACGAAGGAGGATGACCGGAGGTAGAGCACTCCCGCCACGAATCCTGCGCCAAACTCTATATTAGCCGGATGGAATACAAACGACGCGATTTCATTCGTCCTGATCGTTACACCTGCTCCGGCCTGTATCGCCCAAAGGAGTAATGGGCTGATGAACCAAAGCCACAGGATTGGACGGGCCCACGGCTTAGAGAACTGGGTGAGAGCGAACACCGTGTAAAATAAAAGCTCGTGCCGGAGCGTCCAAACGACATTCGGTCGGACCTCGCCTATTGGAAATAAGAAAAATGCGCGAATCGAGGCATCGAGATCGTCAAACTTGCCAGTGAAACCCCTCAACACCGCGTACGCAATCACTACAATCCAAAGAAGGGGGAGGATCCGGACGGCGCGGTTGGCAAAAAATTCCCACTTGTCGACACGCGGCGTGAGGCGCGGGCCGTCAAAAGCGGTGAGAGTGATTATGAAGCCAGAGATCACAAAGAATATATCGACCCCTATCCAGCCGAACCGAAGAAGATCAAGCGGCGGGGGAGTCCACAGAAATTGCTCGGCCATCATTCCAGATGCATGATCGATGACGACTAAAAGCGCAGCTATTCCCCGAAGGTGCTGAAGGCCAACAATCGTGGACCTCTGTTTATTCATAGCCCTTCGGTCTTCTCATGAGGCGACTTATAGGGCCGAGCTCCGACTTTTGACTTGCCGCAGATAAATGCGGTTAACGTGAACAAAGTGCCTGCGTTATTAGCAATCGTCATTGCAAGCACGACGCCCAAAACGCCAAATTGCACTGACATATATGGGAGGATGACTGCAAGCGTGGACAAGGCCACGCATTGGCTAATGAAAAGGAAGCGAGTGCGGCCATCCGCAAGCATACTGGCGTTCAGCCCGAAGCGTATCGATTCAATCGCGTACCCGAAGGTCGCGACGGCAATCACCGCACCTCCCGCAGCAGCAAAGTCTGGGCCGAACAGGCGAGTCAACAGCGGTGTGCCCGCGAGGGACATCGTTAACGCATATGGGACAGAAGCTATCAAATAAATCACGATCGCAGGCCAGGGCGAGCTTGGGCGACGTTCGCGGTTAGCTTTCGCGAGACGTGGTACCAGTACGGAGGAAACGACTGCATTCGCCTGGCTCATCGGGCTGACCACGGTCTGAACGGCGCGCAAGACCCCACTGGCTTCCAAGCCAGCCAACATAGCGGTAACCGGGATCACCCCAAGATTGCCGAGCCAAGACAGTGCTGATGACAGAGAGACCCAATGGCCGGTATGGATCAAGCGAGCTGCTAGCCACAACAACAGTCGTCTCTCTGGCGATTTTATCGGCACAGGGCGTCGCAGAATTGGAAGGAAGGCTAGGAAACTAGCTGCGCTGAGGACACCCATCGCGCTTGAAGGCGATGCCAAGTTCGCAAACTTGAGGACAAGGCCGCCGCTGACGAGCGAGACTGAAAAGACGATCGCACTCACCAATGCCGGACGCCGCTGGAAGTCGAGATAGCATATGCGCCGAAACATCGTTTGAGCCCGTAAGGCTATCAGCGCGGCTCCTGCGGCGACCAATAGCGCAAACCAGTCATTGCCCCATCTGAGCGAGACAACCGCGGCTAGCACGAAGCCCGCAGCCAGGATGCAGCTGGCCGATAACGACAGAGCAAGCAATCCACCGCGCGCCTCCGGCGCTTTTGAGACTGGGATTTTGTTCAATGTCGACGGGAGGGAGTCGCCGAAGAATCCCCAAAGGCTGGTCTCTGCCAACATCAAAAAGGACCAGGCAACGCTGTAAATACCGAAATCCGACGCTCCAAGCGCATTTGCCACGATGGCTGTGAAAGCAAAGGACGAGCCAGTGATGAGCCCTTGCTCGATGAGGCCAAGGGAGAGAAGCTGTGCATTTTGCCGCAACCCAAAAAGTTGACCGTAGAACCGAGATCCAAATCTAATCATAGGGGCTACGCTCGAGCCTTCCGCGTCAAATCAGGCACTGCGTTCAGCCACCGTTGGGGCATGGCGCGCAAACCCGCTTGAACTTTTCTTAGCAAGCGGCGGCAGGCTGAAATAGAGGAAAAACATCACGAAGGGTACTAGGCAGTTGTGGAGTCCTAAATATGTGTCCCCAAATGACGACACGATAAGATAAGCGGCCAGCAGCAGGGGAGTTACGTGGACAAAATCTGCCGTAGACATGGCAAGCCGCCAGCTCCGAATGCACACCCCGGCAAGCAAGATTATGAAGAGCACAAAACCAATAAGACCGAAGTCAATTAGGATCTGCAGGTAAGAACTCTCAAAGTTATAAAATGTGTGCCAGGGCTGAAGTGACATCAACTCGACCGCCGGTGCTAATGGCGAGTCTGCGAAAAACTGATCATAACCGTATCCAGTAAGTGGGCGACGCCCATAGAATAGCGGGAAAACCTCGACGAGAAAGCTGCGACCCGTAAAGCCGAGATCCCTGCCAAAAAGAGACAACACCTGACTCGCGACAAGGACAGTTAGAGCTGTCGCGATAGAAGCCAGGACAAAATATAGACTGGCCAGACGCTGATCACGCTTGATAAATAGGAGAAGCGGCATAAGCGGCAGGACCGCAAAAAGGCTAACGACTGGATTGATGGCGCCGGTCATCAACAAGCATAGCGTCATAAGGGCGAGGAAGAGTACATGAACGGGGCCAGTACGAATCGCTCTGTCAGAGATCCGAACTAAACCTATTACAATACATAGAGCAAAGAATCCGCCAGCGAGATTCTTGTGAGCAAAAGGCGCTGCGTATGGAGATAGGCCCAGCAAATTTGTCCGACCCAGCTGATCATAAATATAAGTGTACCCAGAATAAAAAGGATACAACGCCCAGAACAGAACACTGGTTATGCACCCAACTAAAAACATCGCGTCAAAAACCTGTTGGCGCGTGAATCTGTTGGCTGCCCAAAAGGCGAATAAGATCGTCGAGCCGTACATTAAGAGACGGGCAGCAGCGACAGGTTCGACCCTGTGTCCCATGTAACCAAGAGCGCCTGATATTAAGATGAGCGATGGCAAAATAAGCGTGACCAACCTGGGCGCGACGCTACGCCAATGCCAGCTTATCGAAAATGCCAGCAGAAAATAGAGAGTGAACCAAATGTACTTGTAAGCGGCGGACTCAGATGCACGCGACGTGATAACTATCAAATCCGACTTGCTAAATATCATGTACGGAAAAGTCGAGAGCATGAGCACCGACGACACAAGGAGTACCCAAGCGAGCGGTCTCATTGGCTGACTTTTATCAAGCGGCATCGATACTCGCCTTGACGGACTTGAGAAGTTCATGCCACAGGCGCGCAGATCTTTCGATGCTCCGCATGCCTGCAAACTTGA
Source organism: Brevundimonas sp. TWP2-3-4b1 (assembly GCF_049897665.1). NCBI lineage: Bacteria > Pseudomonadati > Pseudomonadota > Alphaproteobacteria > Caulobacterales > Caulobacteraceae > Brevundimonas > Brevundimonas sp. TWP2-3-4b1. The sequence continues at coordinate 10,119 of NZ_JAFCWQ010000033.1, forward strand.
CCGCCTCTGTTTGCTGTCGCTCTAACTCGGGACTGTTAGTCATAAGACGACAGATTGATTCGACCCAACTGCCAACTTCGAGCGGTAACACTAGGCCGTTCACGCCATCGATGACTAAGTCATTCGCGGCCCCCACATATTCCGACACAACGCATGGCGTTCCTGTTTGCATCGCCTCGTTGCACACGAGGCCCCACGGCTCTTGGAGCGACGGCAGGACTAAAATTTTTGCCTGGCTGTAAACCATTTCCATCTCGTTCCAAGGTACGGTGGCGCTATGCGTATAATTGACACCAGCGTCGTCGAGTCGGTGCAATAAGTCAGAAAGCGCCGGACCGCGGCCGACAAAGCGAACCTTCAACTTTGCCATGCGCGCTTTGAGCGCGATCGCCAGCTCGCCTACGAATGTCGCGTTCTTGACGGTATTGTTAACGTGGGCAACCCACAAAACTTCAAACTGCCGTGCCTCAAGAGGTACAATAGGGCCTTGCGCGGACCAGGCGGGTACTAGTGGACATACAAGGATCCGTTCTTCTGGTACCCCTTGAGAGACAAAATAGTCATGACCTTTGTCACCACACGTGACTACTGCGGCCGCTCTGGATAAAATCAACCGGCGTGCGAAATGGTGGTAGATAGACGTCGGCATGTCTCGCGCCCATCCATCAACCGTCAGTATTAAGGGGACTTGGCGAAAAATAGCCCAAACTGCCGCGATGAGCATGGTTGGATAGAAGCCGTTGATCACGAGGATCGTGGGCTTCGTTCTACTGAGGTGCCTGATAACTCCGGCGTTCAGATGGGCGAACCGATTTTCAGCTAGTCGCACCGTAATGCCGGGCAGAACGGAATGTCGGTAGGTTGGCCGGTCGGGTGCCGGCCAATCGCGATTTGGCTCCGAGCCTGTGCATGACACCACGTCAAGATCGGCACCTAATGCCTGAAGCTCGACGTATAGCCTATTGGTATAGGGCGTGACCATGTTGTTAAGGATCGTCACCCGCATTTCTTTAGGTCCAAATTTGTTTGGGCGGGGGTAGCAGGAGCAGCGCGGTCGAACTTGTTGCGATCATGTTGTCGAGGGCGACTTGACCAGTTATTCACCTGAAACAAATAAAAACACAACTTTTCATTGGGCGGACTGTTCAGAACTGTCCCTACCCTGCGAAATCGCCGTAAACTTCAGAGTATTCCGCTTGAATATCTCTGCCGCAGAGATCATCACGAACTGCGGTGCGTCAATCAGATACCGACGCCAAAGTCGACGTGGAGAGTGTACCAAGCGGTGCAACCATTCGACGCCGAGGCGCTGGAATACGCGAGGAGCTCGGGCAATCGCTCCAGCATGAAAGTCGAACGCTGCTCCGACACCGATTAACACAGTCCGCGGTAGCCGCTCGGAATGAGTCATGGCCCAACGTTCCTGCTTGGGGCAGCCCAGCCCTACCCAAACGATATTGGGGGTCGTCCGTCGGATCATCTGTACAACTTGATCGTCTTCAGCAGGGGTTAGATCTCGAAATGGGGGAGAATAGGCTCCAACGATGTGCACGCCTGGATAAAGGCTCTCTAGGCGAACCTTTAGGTTTCGAACGACATCTTCGGTGCCGCCATATAGGAAGTGTCGCCAACCTAAGTCCCGGCCGTCGTCTATGAGGCGCAGCATCAAGTCAGGCCCGCAGACACGTCGCATCGCTGGTCGACCCAACAAGGCGGAGACCCAAGAGAGAGGTTGGCCATCCGGCGTAACCATGTCCGCGTTTCTGAGGGCCATCTCGTGCGATGGGTCACGTCTGGCACGCATGACACTGTGCACATCAGCGACGCAGATATACTTGGATCCTTTCGAAGACACCCAACTCTTTAGGCGCTCAACCGCGGTATCCATCGTGACGTCGCTGATAGGTGCGCCAGCTATGAGCACATAATCGAGACCGGTAGATGCCGCTGCGGCATCTTTCGACGTGGTGGGAATAAGCTTGGGCATAGCTTCTATCTGACCCCCTGCATGGGCAAACACTTTGTGCGTTCAGGTTATTCGGCTGAGCGGAGCTTACCTGTCACCGTAGTGGAGGATAAAACTCGGATCCGGCACATGCGGATCTTGATACAAATGCTCGATACGCCCCGCGTTGACCGACGACGAACGTTGTTTCAAGCCGTGAACGACATAACCTTTGCTCAGCAGGAGTCTGGACAAATAGGCTCCGTCCTGGCCTGTCACACCGGTCACTAGGGCAACTTTTCGATCACGTTTCAATTGTTTCCCCTGCGTATAGCTGCTGGCGAAGCTAACGCGGTTACGTGCCGGGAGCCAACTTTTTGGCTTTAAAATCCGCAGTTGGCTTCACATTGTCGCCGGCCGTGGCTAGTGGATCACTAGCCGTCGAACTCTGTATGATGGAAGCGGGCGGCGGCTGAGCCCGGCGAGGTTGGAGTCGCTTGTAATCGAGAGAGGCGTCTACTAACGAAACAGATTGGGGTAGCCGGTCGCTAATGGTGACGCTGGAGGTGGATCGGCCGTGAAAGCACTTCTTATACAAGCTCTGCATTCGGTTGGTCCCCTTCATCGGGCGTATGCCCGTGTTCGAGGGAAGCGTGTCCACGAGCCTGATCGCGGGGCGCCTAGGCCTGTCCATGTGGGCACTAAGTATGGCGGATGGTCGTTCCTCCCTCAGTTCTTGAACAAGAACTCCATCGTGTACCTCGTAGGCATCGGCACTGACATCTCATTCGACTTGGAGGTCATACGGATTGTCGGCTGCGACGTGCATGGGTTCGATCCAACGCCAAACGCGAGTGCGTGGATCGCGAAGCAATCGCTGCCGCTGCAGTATCGCTATCATGCTGTTGGACTTGCAGCAAAAGACGGATTTGCTGAATTCCTGGTCCCTGAGCTAGAAGGCTGGGACTCCTTTGGTACTGTATCGAATGATACGCCAGACGACCGCATCGTACAATGTCAAGTAAAGCGCCTGAGTACAATAGTCGAGGACTTGGATCATAGACATATTGATTTGTTGAAGATCGATATCGAGGGATTTGAGTACGAAGTTATTGATGACATGTTGGAAGGTGGGCCGCTTCCCGATCAGATGTTGATTGAGTTCCACCACGGCATGTATGAGCATTCGACCGCCGAAACGCTTCGGAGTGTTTCCGCCATCAGGGCAAAGGGGTACACGCTTGTAAGCGTTAGCAACGTGGGTCGGGAATACTCTTTCGTCCGGACGGCACTGCTGACTTGAAGCCTGCTTCGGCCGGTGACGAATCGGGGGGTGCTGTCAGGCGAACGATAAAAGGTCTCCGGTATTCGTGGCGTAAACCACTGACGGGGATGATATTTCGTGAAGCCGATTTCGTTCAAGCGTCACCGGTTTCCGGCAGATGTTATCCGCCATGCCGTCTGGCTGTACTTTCGTTTCAGCCTCAGTTTTCGTGACGTTGAGGAACTGATGGCGGCCCGCGGTGTGGACGTCAGCTACGAGACGATCCGGTGCTGGACCATCAAGTTCGGCCCCTTGATCGCCCGGCGGCTGAAGAAGCGGCGAGCGGCCCCGTCGCCGCGCTGGCACCTGGACGAGATGGTCTGCTGGATCGGCGGCAAGCGGATGTATCTGTGGCGCGCAGTGGACGATGAAGGCGAGGTCCTGGACCTCGTGGTCCAGCGCCGGCGGGACACAGAGGCGGCGTTGAGGCTTCTCCGACGCCTGCTACACAACCAGCCGATCGAGCCTCAGACGATCACGACGGACGGCCTGGCCTCCTATGGCGCGGCGCTCGATGTCCTGGATCTGAGGCATCTGCATCGACCCGGCCGGCTTCGTGAGAACAATCGGGCAGAGAACTCCCACCTGCCGATCCGACGACGAGAGCGACAGCAGCAGCGGTTCAAATCCCAGGCCTCAGCCCAGAGATTCCTCACCACCCACGCGGCGATCTACAACACCTTCAGCATCCAGCGCCATTTGATCAGCAGACCCACACTTCGCCGCTTCCGCGCCGATGCTGATGCCGCATGGGCAGCCGCGGTTGCCTGAAGGGCGGCGGGGCAGGGGGCTCTCGGCTTGGCGAAGTTAACCTGTCAGGCCCTAGCTCAGCTAGCAAATTTCGCGCTGCCGTCTTGAGCCCGCAAACCTTGAGATGAGCCTTTCTTGTCGCATCACCAAGAACAGGAAACGACAGTACCTTCGTACTGTCGTTTCCTGTCCACAAGTTGTAGTCGATCAGTCTTTGGGCATGATGACTGAGTCGATCACATGAATGACTCCATTGGTGCATTCGATGTCAGCCGAGGTGACCTTCGCTCCGCTCACCTTCACACCGTCGGTGCCATCCACGTCAAGCGTCTCGCCTGAGGCCGACGCTGGACTCATCTTCTTACCTTTGATGTCTGCGGCCATGACCTTTCCCGGAATTACATGGAGCTTGAGGATTTTGGTCAGCTTTTCCTTATTTTCCGGCTTGACCAGTTCATCCACAGTGCCCGCAGGCAGCTTCGCAAAAGCGTCGTCCGACGGCGCGAAAACGGTGAATGGACCCGCGCCCTTCAAGGTGTCCACGAGGCCAGCTGCCGTCACGGCAGCCACGAGGGTCTTGAACGAGCCGGCGGCCACAGCGGTGTCTACGATATCATGCATAGCAAACGTCCTTTTTGGGTGATCTGGCGCAACGTGGCGCACGCCCTAAACCATGTGCCTTGCGGTCGGTTCCAATGTTCAGCTGGCGACAAGAAGAGCCCACGCCGCAATCGCTAAGCGGATCGGGAAACGCCTCGCATCGTACGAGTATTTACAAGGAACGACGGAACAACTTAGCCTCCACGCGGCTTAAATGCGGGACCCCAAGGACCAGCCCCAATGAACTATGAACAAGGCAATGCAACTCATCTGAAGGACAAGTTTTGGCAGGCGATGAAGCAATCTTCGTTCGTCATGCTCCAGCTGGGTGAAGATCAGGACAGTGCAGCGCCGATGACCGCGCAGCTCGATAAAGACGCCAACTCAGCGATTTGGTTCTTCACCGGGCGCAACAGCCGGTTCGGAGCAATGGGACCGGCAACTGCCACCTATCAATCCAAGACCCACGATGTTTTCTGCCGCTTTTCGGGCGTTCTGAGCGAAGAAACCAGCCGCGAAAGGCTCGACAAGCAATGGAGCAATTTTGTCGAAGCCTGGTTCCCCGGCGGCAAAGAAGACCCTAACCTGCTCTTGATGCGTATGGATCTGGGCGAAGCGTCGATCTGGGCCGGAGAGCTCGGCGTAATCAACACCGCCCGTATGATGCTCGGTATGGACGTAACCAACAAAATCAAAGGAGGCCACGCGGAGGTAAACCTCTGACCCTTAGAGTCTGACTCATAATGTTTCTGATTATGTTCAGTGGTTTGCGGGTCGTCGGGTCATGAGCTGAACCGAGGCCATGAGTAGCCAGGTGGTTGAGCGGTTCTGGCAGGCGTACGATAAAAGGTCTCCGGTATCTGCGGCGTAAGCCACTGACGGGGACCATATTTCGTGAAGCCGATTTCGTTTAAGCGCCACCGGTTCCCGGCGGACGTCACCCGCCATGCCGTCTGACTCTACTTCCTCTTCAGCCTCAGTTTTCGTGACGTCGAGGAACTCTTGGCGCAACGCGGGATCGACGTCAGCTATGAGACGATCCGGTGCTGGACGATCAAGTTCGGACCGCTGATCGCGAGGCGGTTGAAGCGCAGTAGGGCAGCTCCATCGCCTCGCTGGCACTTGGACGAGATGGTCTGTTCGATCGGTGGAAAGCGGATATTTCTGTGGCGAACTGTCGATGACGAAGGCGAGGTCCTCGACCTCGTCGTCCAGCGTCGGCGGGACACAGAGGCCGCGTTGAAGCTGCTCAGGCGTCTCCTTCACAACCAACTGGTCGAGCCGCAGACGATCACGACCGACGGCCCGGCCTCATACGGCGCGGCTCTGAATCAGCTGGATCTGAGGCATCTGCACCGGCCGGGTCGGCTTCGAGAAAACAACCGCGTTGAGAACTCCCACCTCCCGATCCGACGACGAGAGCGACAGCGGCAGCGGTTCAAATCCCAAGCTTCAGCCCAGAGATTCCTCACCACCCACGCGGCGATTTACAACACCTTCAACATCCAACGCCATTTGATTAGCAGACCCACACTTCGCCGCTTCCGCGCCGATGCTGATGCCGCATGGGCGGCTGCGGTTGCCTGAAGGGCGGCGGGGTAGGGGGCTTCTCAACCCGGCGCGGTTATCCTGACAGCGCCACTTCACCGGCGACGGGCAAACGTGGTTTGTCAGGGCTAACAGCCTCGTGGCAGATATGCGCGGCTACTACACGGTGGAACTGGGTGAGGGCACCGGTTCGACGAGCCTTGCCTTGGGACAGCCCATCACGGGAGACCTGGCGTCTTCGGATGCTAAGCTGAGCGACGACAGCTACTATGATTGCTACCCGGTGGAGACCTCGCCTGGATCGGGGTATCGCGTGCTCATGCGATCAGCAGACTTCGACGCCTACCTTAGCGTCGGTTCGGGCCAGTGTTCCGGCGCCGCCGTTCAGTCGGACGACGACGGGGGTGGAGGTACGGACGCAGCGGTAGCCTTCACAGGCGATGGCCAGACGTGGTTCGTTAGGGCCAACAGCCTCAACAAAGAGACAGTAGGATCTTACAGCGTCGAACTCACTGAAGGTACCCAATCTGCCACCAATCATGCCAAGGCACGGACACGGCCGGGGCCTCGCTAGGGTGGTGCCAGTCAGCGAACTGGCAGTGCCATTTCGCGGAATGGGTTTAGGCGCAAAGTCGCAGGGCAGGGACTTCCGCTTCTAACTCTCTACTGACGTTTGGAACGTCCGCTATCGCGCGGCAGGAATGCTTGAGGGTGGGCCTTCCGCAAAGCGGACGTCCTGGACGTCTCAAACGGGTGGACAACGGACATCGGTTCGGCCGACATCTAAGTGCTCACAACGACCCGGGTGCCAAGCCGTGTCACCTCACGCTTAGCCCGGCTGGGGCGACGGACTAGGTTGTGGCCCGAAAGCGAGAGGCGATGGATCAGGATTTTTACGACGACATCGATGACGCCAATGCCCTGAAGGCCTCGATCGTGGGGAGTCCGATCGCCTCGGTCATCACCAATCCCCGTCTGCTGGACAACCCGATAATCGCCGTGAACCGGGCTTTCTGTGCGTTGACGGGTTATGGCCCCGAGGACATCCTCGGGCGGAACTGCCGGTTCCTGGCCGGTCCGGCCACGGAGCCATGGCCGACGGACCGCATCCGCCAAGGCATACGGGCGCGGCGCGCCACCCTGGTCGAGATTCTGAACTACAAGCGCGACTTCACGCTCTTCCGCAACGCCGTGCTGGTGGCCCCGGTGTTCTCGCAGGACGGGGCTCTGGAATATTTCCTCGGATTGCAGGTCGAACTGGACGACGACGCCATCGGCCCGACGTCCAGGCGGCACCAGCGGGCGGTCGAGCTTGTGCGCGACCTGTCCCCGCGTCAGCGCGAGGTGCTGCAACAAATCGCTGCCGGGCAGCGCAGCAAGCAGATCGCCCAGAACCTGGATCTGAGCGAAAAGACGGTGAAGATGCACCGCGCCCTCGTGCTGGAAAAGCTGGGCACCCACAACATCGCCGACGCGATCCGCATCGCCGTCGAAGCCGGACTCTAGCCGCGCAGGGCGCTGTCAGGTTAAAGACATAATTAGTGCCATCAGTTGAAGTTAATGCCCAACAGGCGAGTTGTGTAGGTCTATTGACCGACCACCCTCTGCTGAACTTCGTCGCTTTTTCGTCCGGCTGGCGCCCATGAATTGGGCCCGAACAGAAGCTTAGAGTTTTATCCTGGCAACACCCGCGCGTGTGAAGATCCTTTAGTCAACAGCACGGGGTTCACCCGTCAGGCTCGCCGTCCTTGAACCGCCATTTCATACCCAGCACGCCCGCCGCCATCACCAGCGCAGCGGCATTGGCGATCGTCACCGGCCAAGCCTTGGTCAGCACGCCGTATATGACCCACAGCACGAAACACATCACCGTCAGCGAATAGGTTTTCAGCGACACCGACGACGCGTCTCGTTCCTTCCAGATCTTGACTATCTGCGGGGCGAAGCTGGTGATCGAAAATAGGGCCGCAGCCGTTCCGAACACATTGGCGACCAGATCGCTCATGCCAAGGCCTTGGCGCGATCGTTGGTCGCGGGTCTCGCCTTGGCCACAGAGGTCGCGGCCTTGGGTTGCACGGCCTCAGCTGCCTCGGCCCGAACGGCGGGTCGACCCTTGATGGCGCGGGCAGGCTTGCCGGCGTGGACCTCGATCGCGCGGTGCTCGACCTCCTCCAGGATCTTGTCCAGTTCGCGCTCGGTCAGGTGCTCGATGCCGACGAACCGGGCGTCGGCCTTCTTCACGGCATAGACCAGTTCGTCCAGCTTGGCCTGCATGGCCGCCCCGTCACGGTTCTGGGTGTTCTGGATCAGGAACACCATCAGGAAGGTGATGATGGTCGTACCGGTGTTGATCACCAGCTGCCAGGTCTCGCTGAACTTAAACACTGGCCCGCTCACGGCCCAGATCAGCACGATCATGAGGCAGGCGATAAATGTCCAAGGTTTGCCAGCGATCTTGGCGGTCAGGGTCGCGAAACGGACGAACAGCTTTTCCATGACGGGCAGAGTGCCCAAATTAATACTAAGTTCCGCGGATGGACGCGCTCTCGGCCGGTTAGCCAGGTGTCTCGGAACCGGTTGCCGTGAACTGGCGATTTGACGTCCGGAGATCGCAGAGCTGTTGATCGGCGTTCAAGGCGGGACCCCACCCAATATGAAATAACATATTGAATGAGCTTAATATCTCGGGGCCAAACGGGGTCCCGACGGACGCCAGTCATCATGCACGCTAAAGTACTGTTATATTGCGAATTCGACCACCGAGGTCGCCTTTCGATGGCGTCCGATCTCGACGCCAATCCACATCGCGGCGGCGCTGCCGAACCTCGATCAGTCGAGATTTACCGGCTGGGTGCAAAGTACCGTTGCGCTCTGGCCAGTGTTGGCGACGGGCGATGCTGAGCTGCTGGGGAGCCTCCTTGCCGAGCGGACTGGGGCCAGTGACTAAATTTGCTGCTCGGTCACTACCGTACTGTAAAGAGGGACCCCAAACCCGCGCTCCGATCGGCTGCCGACCTGCTGTCATTCTGGGACAAATGGACGGAAGGTTTATTCACACCGACGGCTGACGAGAAGTGGGGGTCCTTTATCCGCGTGGCCTCGAAACTTTATCCGCACGGGCCAGGCCAGAGGGAACTCTGGGAACGCGCAGGCGGCAAGACCGCAGAGTTGCCTAAGGGTGGGACCGGCGGCTCACTTTGGCGATCGGCCCTGTTTCTCGCCAGGAAAGGCGGGCGCCCGTCGTCAGCCGCACTTCTCCGCGAAATGCGCCATGATTTTGCAGCAAATCGCGAACTGCGGCTCCTCGGGTAACCGGAGAACGCAGCACAATATTTTTTCTTTAGGGGCGGAGCGTGGGCGAAGAAACAGCAGCTTCGCTTCTGCTCCCCGGTGGCCCACAGGGCTGAATTCCGGGATCGCTGGAAGGCCGGCGAGTCGATGAGTTCGATTGGACGGCGGTTTGATCGAGGGGCCTCCTCAGCGTTCTCGGTGATCTTGCTAACAGGCGACATTCGACCTCCTGCCAAGAGTCTGGTGTCGTGAGCGCTCAGTCCCGGCGAGCGGGAGATTCACCAAGCTTTTCCGATGAGGCAGCGTCATCTTGTCAAGCCGGGCAACGTGATCGGGGTGCGGGCGTTTTCTCATTTCAAGCTTAGCCGCTTTTGGACGGCGTCTGGCGAAAGCATGCGAGGACGCGTCCCATGACCTTCATCTCCCGCCTTGTCTTCGGGGCCACCAGCCTTGTGCTCCTGCTTCTGGCTTTCGGCCTGATGGGCGTGGGCCTGATGGAACTGACCAAGGCCGGTAGTGGATCCGTCGACGCGGCCGGCGACGCCATTTTGGCGGCTCTGGGCTATGTCATCGTCGCCATCGCCGTCTTCGACGTGGCCAAATACATGTTTGAGGAGGAGGTCACCGGCGACCATGAAAAGCGCGGAGCCGCCGTGGCCCGGCGCTCTCTGACGAAGTTCCTGTCCACCATCGTCATCGCCCTGTTCCTCGAGGGGCTGGTGGTAGTGTTCAAGACCGCGCGCAGCGATGTCGCCATGCTGGGCTATCCCACCGCCCTGGTTCTGGTCTCGGTCCTCGTACTCGTGGGGCTGGGCGTCTACCAGCGCTTCTCAGCCAGCGTCGAGGAAAAGGTCGGCGACGGCGACGAGGCCGCCAAACAAGAGGAAGACGCTCAAAAGGCTTCGGTGAAGCGCTCACCCCCCTAGCGGCGGGACCGCGACGCATTCGCACGCACCGTGCCGTTTCGTGGAATGGGGCTTGGGCCCAAAGCAGGCAGGGCGGACTAACAGCCGATCCTGACTCGCAGCGCCGGTGCGGAGTGTCCGCTGTTCAACACCGCTCCAAAGACCAACCGCACCGGCTGAAAGCGGACTCTCTCAGCGTCTCTTTCGGGTGGAGAGCGGACATGGCTGTTAGCAATGCACGGTGACTGCACGGCCCCATATGCGGACATTGTGCACAGGTCAGAAACCGGACCTTTCGCACCCATTATCTGAGACATACCGTTCACCGCGCCCAAGCCCATTCCGTGAAACGGCACGACCAGCTCGATTGCCGCGCCCTCCGTAACGCCTGTGTGCTCAAACGTCGCCTTGACGGCAAGTTTCGCTCGGGTCCCTGATGATTGATGGTTTCCGGAATATCGACGAATTGGCGCTACCACCCGCAGCGCGACGCTCTGCTGGCGGAAGCTCACGCCCGCCCTTTCACACCACTGGTCGGCCCCGCGCTTGTGACGCGAATCGCCACACTTTCAGGTCAGGCTGGCGAGCAGGGCGACCGGGACCACATGGCCGCCCTGTGCCGCCG
>NZ_JAFCWQ010000034.1:0-19177 GCF_049897665.1 Brevundimonas sp. TWP2-3-4b1
TTCGGCATTCCAGTTCACGCCGTTGCCGGACGCTTCCAGGTTGATGTCGTCGATCTTGTGGTAACCGGCGTCAATCGCGCCGTACCAGCCGTCCGGCTCAGCCGAAGCAGCACCAGCGGCGAAAAGCCCCGCGGCTGCGACGCTGGCGAGAAGTTTCAGCTTCATGTCAGTCCTCATATCGATGAATGTCCAAAGGCCACGCTTACACGTGACGCTCACCGGGACGAACGGGAGAGTTGAGCCCAGGTTCCTTATTTCGGTTCGCAATACGGCGACTGTGGCGCCGTTTCAACACATATCCCCCTCTTGGCGAACCTGCGCGGCCTGTTATCAGGGTGAACAGCGATAAGGAGAGGCATCGATGGCTATGCGATTTGACGGCAAGGTGGCGATCGTGACCGGTGCCGGCGGAGGTCTCGGGCGCGAGCATGCCCTGGCCCTGGCGGCGCGCGGCGCCAAGGTGGTGGTCAATGACCTTGGCGTGGCGCGCGATGGCGAGGGTTCGTCCATGAGCCCGGCACAGGCCGTCGTGGCCGAGATCGAGGCGGCCGGCGGCGAGGCCATGGCCAACGGCGCATCGGTCACAGACTTTGAGGCGGTCAAGGCGATGGTCGCCGAGGCGACCGCGCGGTGGGGCTCGGTCGACATTCTGGTGAACAACGCCGGCGTTCTGCGCGACAAGTCGTTCGCCAAGATGGAGATCGACGACTTCCGCTTCGTCATGGACGTGCACGTCATGGGCGCGGTGAACTGCACCAAGGCGGTGTGGGACGGGATGCGCGAGCGTAACTACGGCCGCATCGTCATGACCACCTCGTCGTCGGGTCTCTACGGCAATTTCGGTCAGGCCAACTACGGCGCGGCCAAGATGGCGCTGGTGGGCTTCATGCAGACCCTGGCCATCGAGGGGGCCAAGAACGACATCCGCGTCAACTGCCTGGCGCCGACTGCCCATACCCGCATGACGGAAGACCTGGGCGCACGCCTGCCGCTGGAGGCCCTGGGGCCGGAACTGGTATCGCCAGGCCTGCTGTATCTTGTCAGCCAGGACGCACCGACGCGCTGCATCCTCGCCGCCGGCGCCGGCGGCTTCGAGCGCGCCTATGTCACCCTGACACAGGGCGTCCGCATTGTCGGGGAGGATGCGCCGGAACAGGTCGAGGCCCGGTTCGAAGCCATCTCCGACCGCACCGGCGAGATCGTACCGGAGATGGGCGCAGCCCAGGGCATGATCGAACTCACCAAGGCGCAGAAGGCGCACAGCTGATATGCCAAACCGACCAGTAAACTGACCAACAAAAGGTCGGTCAAACCGACCAGAATTTCGGTCAACCCGATCAATCAAATCGCCAAGGTCGCCAAAGGCGACCGGCAGGGAGAGAACAATGCGTGAAGCGGTAATCGTATCGACGGCCAGAACGCCGATCGGGCGCGCCTATCGAGGGGCCTTCAACGACACCCAGGCCCAGCAACTCGGCGCCCATGCCGTCAGGCATGCGGTCGAACGCGCCGGGATCGACCCGGCCGAGGTCGAGGACGTCGTAATGGGCGCGGCCCTGCAGCAGGGCTCGACCAGCCAGAACGTCGCCCGCCAGATCGCGCTGGCCGCCGGCCTGCCTTCGACCGTCGCGGGCATGACCATCGATCGCCAGTGCGCCTCGGGCCTGATGGGGATCGCCACGGCGGCGAAACAGGTGGTTTTCGACCAGCAGAAGGTCGCCGTCGGCGGCGGGCTGGAGTCGATCTCCCTGGTCCAGAACCAGCACATGAACCTGTACCGGATGAAGGACGAGGCGCTGCTGAAGCTGTCGCCCCACATCTATATGTCGATGCTGGAGACCGCCGAGGTGGTGTCGCGCCGCTATGGCATCAGCCGCGATCGCCAGGACGAATACGCCCTGCAATCGCAACAGCGGACAGCCGCCGCCCAGGAAGCCGGCCGCTTCGACGCCGAGATCGTGCCCATGACCACGACCATGCAGGTCATGGACAAGGCGACGGGCCAGGCCTCTGCCAAGGAGGTCACCCTGTCGAAGGACGAGGGCAACCGCGCCGACACGACCCTGGAAGGCCTGAAGTCGCTGAAGCCTGTCTTCGGCGGCGGCGAGGAGATCCAGCAGGGCGAATTCATTACCGCCGGCAACGCCTCCCAGCTGTCGGACGGCGCCTCGGCCTCGGTGATCATGGAGGCCGGCGAAGCCGTCCGCCACGGCCTTCAGCCGCTTGGCGCCTATCGCGGCATGGTCGTCGCCGGCTGCGAGCCTGACGAGATGGGCATCGGCCCGGTCTACGCCATCCCCAAGCTGCTCAAGCGCCACGGCCTGACCATGGACGACATCGGCATCTGGGAGCTGAACGAGGCCTTCGCCGCGCAGGTGCTCTACTGCGCCGACACCCTGGGCATTCCGATGGATCGGCTGAACGTCTCGGGGGGCGCCATCTCGATCGGCCACCCCTACGGCATGTCAGGCGCCCGCATGACCGGCCACGTCCTCATCGAAGGCAAGCGTCGCGGGGCCAAGTACGGCGTGGTGACCATGTGCATCGGCGGCGGACAGGGTGCGGCCGGTCTGTTCGAAATCTACTGATCCGCTCAGACGCCGACATCCCGCAGCGGGGTGTCGGCGTCGAAGGTCCGGCTCAGGAATTCGCCCCTTTCTGGCCGGCCATGAACCGGCGCCGCTCCGCCTCCATCATCGCCTGCCAGCGTGCTCGCAGTTGCGCCGGGCGGCCGGGAAAACGGTCATCGAGGAAGGTCGCCTCCACCACCCGGTCGGTGCGGAAGGTGCGGAAGTCGTTGCGACTCTCGCACCAGGCGACCAGCAGCCGTGTCGTCTCACGATAGCCGATCAGCAGCGGCCAGACGGTCCGTAGCGAGGCCCGGTCTTCCTGATCGCGATAGTCCAGCGTAACCTTCCGCCCCGTATGGATCCAGGCCCGCAACTGAGCCATGTCGAGCACCTCGACCTCGTGCGTTTTCCACATGGCTGAGGTCACCGCCGGCTCCAGGACCACCGGGCGCAGGCGTTCGGGAACGGTGGCCGCGATCTTGGCGATCAGGTCGCGGGCCGCCCGCGCCAGGGCCGGGTCTCCCCTGCCCGCCACCCACTGCGCGCCGAGCACCGCCGCCTCGACCTCGTCGGACGTCAGCATCAGGGGCGGCATGTCGAAGCCGCTATCCAGCACATAGCCAATGCCCGCCTCGCCCCGGATTGGCACCCGCTGGCCCATCAGGGCGGCGATGTCGCGATAGACGCTGCGTTTGGACGTCTCCAGCTCAACCGCGATCGAGTCCGCCGTCACGGGCTGGGAACTCCTTCGGAGCAACTGAACGATCTGGAACAGGCGGTCTGCACGTCTCATCTGTGTACCGTACCGGACGACTGCTGACAGCATGCTGGCAGCAGGGTGGCGGTAGTCAATCTCTCACGGCCAAGGCGGTCCCGCCAAGGCTCATTGGATGGGAGAGAAAATCATGCTGACCCTGTTTCACGCCCCGCAATCACGCTCGTCGCGGATCGTCTGGCTGATCGAGGAACTGGGGGCCGACGCCCGCATCGAATATTGCAAAATCGCCCACCGCAACGGTCAGAAGGTCGGCGAGCCGGACGTCAAGAATCCTCACCCGGATGGCAAGGTCCCGGCCCTGACGCACGACGGCGCCTTGATCACGGAATCGGCCGCTGTGGCCCTATATCTGACCGACCTGTTTCCGGAGGTCGGCCTCGGCGCCTTGCCCGGTTCGCCGGAGCGTGGGCCTCTGCTGACCTGGCTCGCATGGGCGGCGGGCGAACTGGAGCCGGCGGTCTGGAGCAAGATGACCGGCGAGGCGGATCGCGATCCGATGGCAAAGGCCCGTTATGAAGCGGCCGTCGGTCGGCTACTCGAGACGCTGTGGGAAGGCCCTTGGCTGATGGGCGACCGGTTCACTGTGGCGGACGTGATGATCGGTTCGTCGCTCGGCTGGGCCCGGTTCGCCTTCCCGGACAGCCCCTTGCTGGACGCCTATGCCGAGCGGCTGGCGCAGCGGCCGGCCCGCATCCGGGCGGACGCCAGAGATGCGGCGAACGCGGTGCTCGAAGCCGCCTGATCCCCCTCAGGCGGCGTCGGCTTGTCCCTGAAGGAAGGTTGCGTCCCCGTCGCCGACGATCTCCACCGCGTTAAGCGCCCCGACGAAACTGTCGCGCCAGATGCCGACATCGGTGTCGCGCACGACCTGCATCAGGGCCTCCCATTTCCGCACCCGCTCGGCCAACGACATGGTCAGGGCCTTCTTGATCGCGTCGGCGACTTCCTCGCGACTGAACGGATTGACCAGCAGGGCCTCGCCCATCTGTTCGGCCGCGCCGGCGAAGCGGGACAGGATCAGGACGCCGGGATCGTCCGGGTTCTGGGCGGCGACATATTCCTTGGCGACCAGGTTCATGCCGTCGCGCAGGGGGGTGACCAGACAGACCTTGGCGGCGCGATAGATGCCGGCCAGCTGATCCCGGCGGAAGCTGCGGTTCAGATAGCGGATCGGCTGCCAGTCCATGTCGGCGAACTCGCCGTTTATCCGGCCGGCCAGGGCGTCGAGCCGCGCCCGGATGTCCTGATAGGTGTCGACGTCGTCGCGACTGATCGGCGTCACCTGCACGAGGAAGACGTCGCCGCGCATGTCGGGATTGTCCTGAAGGAACTGCTCGTAACCGACCATTCGCTCCTCCAGTCCCTTGGAGTAGTCGAGCCGGTCGACGCCCACCATCATCGAGCGGAAGGCGGCCGAGGCCGCCATACGGTCATAGGTGCGTCTCCCCTCTCGCGAAATCCGGGCCTCGGCGAACCCCTGGACATCGATGCCGATGGGGAAGACGCCGATCCGGACCTTGCGGTCGAAGGCCTCCAACCCGCCGTAGCCGGCCAGTTCGCCGCGCGCCTCTGAGATCACGTAGTCGCGGAACAGGTCGAGCCATTCCTGCGTCTGGAACCCGATCAGGTCGCAGGCGAACAGACTTTCCACGAGGCGTCGATGATGCGGCAGGGTCACCAGCAGCTGACGCGCCGGCCAGGGCGTGTGCAGGAAGAAACCGATCCGGTTCTTGATCCCCAGCCTGCGCAGATCGCGCGCCATCGGGATCAGGTGATAGTCGTGGATCCAGATGACGTCGTCCGGCTCGATCAAGGGAGCCAGAACCTCGGCGAACCGCCGGTTCACCCGCTCGTACCCTTCGCCATAGGACCGTTCGTAGGCGGTCAGATCGACCCGGTGGTGGAACAAGGGCCATAGCGTCTTGTTGGCGTAGCCGTTATAATATTCCTCGACGTCCTGAGCTTCGAGATCGACCAGGGCGACGGTGACGCCGGCGCGGTCCTCGTATTTGAGGTCGCCGGTGAATTGTTCGGTCGTCTCACCCGACCAGCCGAACCACAGACCATCATATTTTCGAAGTGCGGCGGACAGGGCCATGGCGAGGCCACCGGCCGATCCGGCGGCCGGATCAGCCGGCGCCGACACCCGGTTGGATACAACGATCAGACGAGACATGCCCCCTCAAACGCCGACGCTTGAGTTTAGCTGCAACGCAACATCGTGATCGCCTCCGGGTTGACGCCTTGACGCCTGAAATCCGTACCGAATTCAGCGAACGTCCGTCCACGAACGACTGAGCAGGACGGCGCAGTTGATGATGCCGACCAGCGAATAGGTCTGCGGATAGTTGCCCCACAGTTCGTTGTCGCCCAGCGAGATGTCCTCGCTCAGCAGACCCGCGTGCGTTCGTCGCGCCAGCATCTGCTCAAAGATCTC
This sequence comes from Brevundimonas sp. TWP2-3-4b1, assembly GCF_049897665.1. NCBI lineage: Bacteria > Pseudomonadati > Pseudomonadota > Alphaproteobacteria > Caulobacterales > Caulobacteraceae > Brevundimonas > Brevundimonas sp. TWP2-3-4b1. The sequence continues at coordinate 5,786 of NZ_JAFCWQ010000034.1, forward strand.
GCGGGCCTCTTCGTCCCGTCCGTTCTGGTGCAGCGCCTCGATGAACCAGAAGGTGCAGAAGTTGAACGCCGTCTCCGGCTCGCCGAAGTCGTCCGGGATCACATAGCGGAACAGGTACGGCCCCTTTTTCAGGTCGCGCTCGATGGCGTTGAAAGTGGCGACCTGGCGTGGATCGTCCGGGGCCAGGAAGCCGAGGTCGACCAGCTGAAGCAGCGATGCGTCCAGCTCCGTCCCGCCGAACGAGGCGCCGAACCGCCCCTCCTCCGGAATGAAGGTTTCCGCCTCGATCCGTTCCCGGATCGTCTGCGCCCGCTCGCGCCACACGACGGCTTGAACATCAAGGCCCAAGTGATCCGCCGCCTTGCCCAACCGGTCGCAGGCAGCCCAGCACATGACCGAGGAATAGGTGTGCACCCTTGCGATCGTCCGGAATTCCCACAGACCCGCATCGACCTGATCGTGCATTGCAAAGGCCCGTTCGCCGACCTTCTCCAGGGCATGGAAGTCGTCGATCGAGCCCGGCCGCAGCAGGCGCTGATCGTAGAAGGACTGGACCAGGGGCAGGACGATCTGTCCGTAGACGTCGTGTTGCAAATGCTCGCGCGCCTGGTTGCCGACCCGCACGGGCTTCATGCCGCGATAGCCCTCGACCGAGGTGACGATCCGCTCGTCGATGTCCTCTTCCAGTCCCACGCCATAGACGGGCTGGACGTGGCCGCCGGCGGACGAGTCCACGAGGTTCCTCAGATAGACGAGGTAGTTCTCCAGCATGTCGACGGCGCCGAGCCGGTTCAGGGCCCGGACCGTGTAGTAGGCGTCGCGAATCCAGCAGTAGCGATAATCCCAGTTCCGCCCGCTCTCGGGGAACTCCGGCACCGAAGTCGTCATGGCCGCGACGATGGCCCCGGTCTCCTCATAGGCGCAGAGCTTGAGCGTGATCGCCGCCCGGATCACCGCCTCCTGATAGTCGAGCGGGATGTAGAGGGTGCGGACCCAGTCCTTCCAGTAGCCGACCGTGCGATCCAGCGTCGCCAAGACGCCGGGACCGACCTCCTGATCGTAGCCCTCGTCGGGCCCGAGGAAGAAGGCGAGCGACCGTTCCAGGCGAAACGCCCGTTCCTCCAGAACATGGGAGACCGGACAGTCCGTGGTCAGACGCAGGGTGACGTCGGTGCACAGATAGCGGATGTGGTTGGAGCCGCTCGTCAGCTCTGCCCGCCGCGCACCCCAGTCGGCGGACGGCCTCAGCCGCACCCGGATGCGCGGCGCCCCGTGCAGCGGCCGCACGACCCGCGCGAAGGCCAGCGGCCGGTAGGTGCGCGAATGCTTCATATGACGGGGAGCGAAGTCGATGATCTCGACCGCCGCGCCATCCTCGGCCGTCAGCACCGTGCGCAGGACCGGGGTGTTGGCGATATAGGCCTGACTGACGTGTTTCAGCTCCTCGAGTTCGATGTCCCAGAAGCCGTGGTCAGGCGCCACGCCGTTCATCAGGGCCGAAAAGACCGGGTCGCCGTCCACCCGTGGGGCGCAGGCCCAGACGAAACGGCCATTGCGATCGATCAGGGCCGAGAGAGCGCAATTGCCGATGGGGGCGAGGTCGAGCGAGGGGCGCCGGGGTGAGGCCAGGGTCATCAGGCCGCCGCTCCGTCTTCAGAAACTTCGGAGGCCACGGCCTCAAGCCAGTCCATCACCGCCGAAACATCGCGCAGGCCATAGCGCGCGGAGGTCGCCCGATATGGCCCGACCAGCACTCCGAAGCCGCCAAGGGCCTCGGCGGCGCGAAAGCCCGCCTCGTCGGTCAGATCGTCGCCCAGCATGACGGGAAGGGCGCCCGCGAACGGCGGCTCGGCCATGAAGGCCGTGACCGCCGTGCCCTTGTCGGAGCCGGGGGTGCGCAACTCCAGCACCATATGACCGGGCTGTAGCATCAGGCCCGTGGTCTCGGCGAGCTCGCGCGCCAGGACCAGGGCTTCGTCCGCGCTGGCGGGCGACTGGCGGAAGTGAAGGCCGGCTGAAATGGCCTTGTCCTCGACGATTACGCCGGGGCGGTCGGCGGCGAAGCGGCGGAAGGCGGCCAGGGCCTGAGCCACGCCGGGGGAGGCCTTTGGCCGATCCACCGCGCCGTCCCGACGCCGCCTTTCGAGGCCGTGCACGCCGGCAGCCGAGGGGGAAGTGCTGCCGGCGATCCGGTCGATCTCGCCAAGCGTCCGTCCGCTGACGATCGCCATTCGCCCATCCAGTGCCTGATCCAGGCGGCTCAGGACCGCCGTGCGCCTCGGGTCGGCCAGCACGGCGTCCGGCGTCGGCGCCATGGGAGCCAGCACCCCGTCCATATCCAGGAACAGGGCCAGTGGCCGGTCCATCACCACAGGGGGCGTGAGCAGAGTTTCGACGAGCGTTCCGGTATCTGACGGCATGAGTATCCAGGTTAGGTTGACGGCCCCACATGACTAAACGCGCCGGTCCGGCAAAGGTTGAGCGGCTTTTGGCTGAACTTGCGTTGCATCCACCCGTCATCCCGTCGGACGCTCCCCTGACCCTCCATTGTGAAACCGCGCTGGATGGGGCAATTCCGCTCCATTCAACGACAGACGCCGGCAAAGGGCGCCGCAGCAGGATCAGCGCCATGCCCCTCGATATGCCCGCATCGTCTCCCGACGCCGTTGGTGTCATGACGGACCGCGCGCGCGAGGTTATCCAGCTGAACATCGAGGCCCTGCAGGCGCTTGAGCGGACGGTGGATTCCAGCATCGCGCGCGCCTGCGACGTGATCCTGTCGCGGCACGGCTATGTGGTCGTCACCGGCATGGGCAAGTCGGGCCATATCGGAGGCAAGATCGCCGCAACCCTGGCCTCGACCGGCACCAACGCCTTCTTCGTCCATCCGGCCGAAATGAGCCACGGCGATCTCGGCATGCTGCGCGGCGACACCACGCTTCTGGCCATCTCCAGCTCCGGCGAGAGCCGCGAACTGCGTGATCCCTTGCTCTTCTGCCAGCGGAACGACATCCCGGTCATCGGCATGACGCAGCGCGGATCCTCCTTTCTGGCCCGGATGTCGGCCGTGCCGCTGGTCATGCCCAGCGTGGCCGAGGCCTGCGCAAACGGCCTCGCGCCCACAACCTCGACCCTGATGACCCTGGCCCTGGGCGACGCCCTGGCGATGGTACTGATGGACCGGCGTGGATTCTCGGCCATGGATTTCGGCCTGCACCACCCGGGCGGTTCCCTGGGCATGAGCCTGCAAAGCGTACGCGAATGGATGGGCGACAATCATGCGCCGCCGCCGACCGTGCCGCTGGACGCCGTCTTCGCCGAGCTGGTCGCCCGCATAACCGAGGGCCGTAAGGGTGCGGTCGCCGTGCTCGATTCCGACGGATCCCTCGCCGGGATGATCACGGACGGAGACGTCCGCCGCGCCTTCGCACAGGATATCAGCCGCATCACCGCCGCGGACATCATGAGCAAGTCGCCGATCACCGTATCGCCCGACCAACGGATGAGCGACGTCGTCGACTTGCTCACCGCCAACAAGATCTCGAACCTGTTCGTGGTCCAGGACGACCGACCGGTCGCCATCGTCCATGTCGCCGAACTGATGCAGGCGGGTTACGTCTCCTGACAGCAGGGTCGCTTGCGGTTGACCCCCGCCGGGCAAGGGTCTACCCCGCAGGCCAGCCGCGCGACGCTTCCGCCGGTCCGGGAAAACCACGCCGAAGGCTGGATTTGGATACGTCGCCTGATGTCGCGGAGCGGTCCGTTCGCTCTGATCTTTCCAGTCTTTTCGTGAGCGATGCGCCTGCGACGCCGTCCGGTGCGCCCGCCGCCTCGGCAGTCGCGAAGACGCGCGCCACAATCTGCGTCGACGGGTTCAACATCGCCCTGGCCAAGGGGTCGGGCATCGCCACCTACGGCCGCAACCTGCTGTCGACCATCGCGACAATGGGGATGGATGGCCAGGTTCTGTATGGCCCGAACGCCAAACGCTCGGCGAACAACGTGCTCAATGAGACGGCGCTGGTCGACGCGGACCGTCCCGGTCCGAAACTAAAGAAATTCGATCGCTTCCAGCGCACTCTGACCAGTCGGTTCGGACGCGGCGCATGGCCGATCACGCCCAGCGGCGAGGTCGTCTGGCCGACGCGCGGGGGCGGTCGACCGGAAGCAAACTGCTTCTGGGCGTCCCAGGATCTGTTCCACCTCGCAAACCGTTCGTTCAATGCCTATGGCAAGGAGACGCCGGTCGATTTCGACACTGTCGGCGACGCAAAACGACCGGATGCGATGCACTGGACGGCCACCCTGCCGCTTTACGCACGCGGTATGCCGAACATTTACACCATCCACGACCTGATCCCGCTTCGCCTGCCGCACACGACCCTGGATGACAAGGCGACCTATATGGCGCTGTGCAAGGCCGTCGCAGCGCGCGCGGATCATATCGCCGTCGTTTCAGAAACGACGCGTCAGGACGTGATCCGAATGCTCGGCGTGTCCGAAGATCGGGTCACCAACACCTACCAGGCCGTCCACCTGCCCGAGACCCTGACCAGCCGTACGCAGTCCGATGTGGCGATCGAACTGGAAGGGGTCTTCAACCTCGGCTGGAAGGACTATTTTTTCCACTTCGGCGCCATCGAGCCGAAGAAAAATCTGGGCCGGATCGTCGAGGCCTATCTGGCCTCGGGGCTTGAGACGCCCTTGGTCATCGTCGGCGGCCGCGCCTGGCTGGATGAGGGCGAAACCGCTCTTCTAAACCAGGTCATGAAGGACGGCGGACCCAGCGCCCAACGTATCCGTCGCTATGAATTCATGCCTTTCTCGCTGCTGATCAGCCTGATCCGCGGCGCCAAGGCCACCCTGTTCCCGTCGCTCTACGAGGGCTTCGGCCTGCCGGTTCTGGAATCGATGGCCCTGTCCACTGCCGTTCTGACTTCCACCGGCGGCTCCCTTCCGGAAGTCGCGGGAGATGCCGCCATCAGCGTCGATCCCTATGACGTGCAGGCCATGACGCGGGGCCTGCGCGCCCTCGACGCCGACGAGGCGTTGCGGGACGATCTCGTCCGCCGGGGCCTGACCCAGGCCGCGAAATTCTCGGTCGAGGCCTATCAGGGCCGGTTGTCCGACATGTACGGCCGCCTCGGCCTCTCGTGACCCGATCGGTTCTCTTCGACGCCAGCCGGCTGTTGAGCCGGGTCGAACGGACCGCGCCGACCGGGGTGGATCGCGTCTGCCTGGCCTATGCCGAATGGCTGCTGTCCCTGCCCGACGTCCAGGTCACGCCGGTCCGGGGCCGCAACGATCAACTGGTCGTCGTCGATGAGGCATGGTTCCGCGAATGCGTCGCCACCCTGCGATCGCGCTGGACCGGCGCCTTCTTCGAACGTTCCCTGACCGAGGACGAGATGCGGCTGATGACCGCGCTCAGCAGCGATAAGAAAGCGGCCGATTCCGTCATCGGCAAGCCGCCGACCGATCAGGCGCGGACCCCGGGACGCCGCCGGCGGGTGTGGAAGCAGTTCTTCCGTTCGCAGTGGATCCAGAAGCTGCCGGACAGCACCCTGTATTTCAATGTGGGTCACACGGGGTTGAGCGACGCCCGCATCCTGGGTGAGCTGCGCGACCGAGGCATCGAGCGGATCGTCTTCCTGCACGACCTGATCCCCATCACCCACCCCGAGTTCTGCCGGCCGGGAGACCGGGACAAGCACCGCCAGAGGGTGCTGAATACGCTGAACACCGCCTCCCGGATCGTGGTCAACTCTCGATATACGGCCGATGAGCTGGCCGCCTTCGCCGCGCGCGAAGGCGTGACACCCCCGCCGATCCACGCCGTCCACCTGGGGCTGGAGCCTACCTTCCTGACGCCTCTGACGGCGGCGACGCCCCGGCCCTATTTCGTGCACATCGGCACGCTCGAGGCGCGCAAGAACCTGGCCTTCCTTCTGACCATATGGCGGCGGCTGCGCGAACGGATGGGCGACGCGGCGCCGCAACTGGTTCTGGTCGGCCGATATGGCTGGGAGAACGAGGCGGTTCTGGATCATCTGGAGCGCTCGCCCGCCCTGCGAGGTCTCGTGCATCAGGCTTCCGACCTGCCCGACTCGGCCCTCGCGACCCTGATGGCCAGCGCTCGGGCCCTGGTCGCGCCGTCCTCGGTCGAAGGCTTCGACCTGCCGGCGGTCGAGGCCTCCGCCCTGGGTGTGCCCCTGATCGCCTCCGACATCCCCGTGCACCGCGAACTGGTGCCGGACGCCCAGCTGATTGATCCGCTCGACGGGCTGGGCTGGCTCGACGCTTTGGAAACGGCCACCCGCCACCCTCCGAAAGCGACGCCGTTTACCGCCCCGACCTGGGACCGCCACTTCGCCGAGGTCGGTCGCCGGGTAGGTCTTTCGCAATGATCCCAGTTGGCGCTGGCGGGGCGGGTCAAAGGCCGATATTCACCAACGAGGCTTTCGAAATACGGAAATCATGACGCGTTCTCTGCTCGCACTCCTGATCGCGTCCATTCTGGCAGGGTGCTCGACCCTGCCGAGGGACGGTCCGTCGAACCGCGCCGTCGTGCGTGGCGCGACTGAAAACGCCGATTATGCGATCGTCGATCTGGACTACGCCGCCGCCGAGCGGATCAAGGCGGTGGCTGACCAGACCTTCGGTTCGCTGGCCGGAGCCGCCAGCCTGGCGCCCGTCGATGTCATCGGCGAAGGCGATCAGTTGGCGATCGCCATCTATGAGCCCAGCGGCGCCCTGTTCGGCGGCGGCGGCGGCAATGATGGTATCCGCTCCGGCAGCCAGACGCTGCCGGCCGTCGTCGTGGACCGGAACGGCAATGTCGCCGTACCGTTCGCGGGTCCGGTCCGGGTCTCCGGCCTGACGACGACCGAGGCCGCCGCCGCCATCCGGCGCGCCTTGATCGGCCGCGTCGGCAACCCCCAGGTCAGCGTGACCCTGGCCACCAACGTCTCCAACGCAGTCACGGTTCTGGGCGAGGTGAAGCAACCCGGCCGGGCGCCGCTCTCGACCAATGCCGATACGATCCTCGACGTCATCGCAGCCGCCGGCGGCGCGTCGCGGCCCAGCCAGGATGTCGAGGTGCAGATCCGGCGCGGCGACCAGACCTTCGTCGCGCCTCTCACGGTCGTCACCACCCGGTTCGCCGAGAATATCCGCCTGCAGAGCGGCGACCAGATCAATCTGGTCTACCAGCCGCGCCGGTTCTCCTCCTTCGGCGCCCTGGGCGCCGTGACGCAGCAGGACATGCCGGCCGGCGATCTGACGCTGGCGGACGCACTCAGCCGCTCTGGCGGCCTGAACGATGGCGCGGCCAATGCGCGCTCGGTGCTGATCTTCCGCTTCGAGCGGCCCGAGGTCGCCGAGGCGCTCGGCCTGACCCAGCCGGCGACGCCGAAAGGCGTGCCCGTCGTCTACCGGCTGAACCTGGAAGAGGGCGTCGGCTTCTTCACGGCCTCCAGCTTCCTGATCCAGCCCAACGACATCATCTACGCGCCTCGTGCCTTGTCCGCCGAAGTCGGCAAGTTCTTCGGCCTCGTGCAACAGGTCACTCGCGTCGTGTACGACCTGTCCGTGACGAGCACCCTGAACAGCAACTGACCCGATGCCCGCCTGGCGAGAGTGGCTTCTGGGCAATCGTGGACGTGGCGACCGCAAGATGGCGCTCGTGGTCGCGGGAGACCCGTGGGAGCGGGCGGGGCGACGAGCGCCCGCCACCCTGCTCGCCATCGCCGAGGTCGAGGCCAGCGCGTTGCAGGTCTATGCCGATCATGGCCTGCCCACGCAGCCCGGCCACTATCAACGCGCGCCCGGCGCCCGCGAATGGACCGGGCTCGCGGAAGAGCTTCCCGCCGAACTGCGCTGGGCCATGGTCCTCGAACGGCCGCCCGAGCAAGGCTGGCGCTACGCCACACTGGAGGATATCGGCCGGTTCCCCGGGGCTTCGGGCGAGCTTCTGGCCGCGGCGAACCTGCTCGCCGAGTGTCGTCATCTGAAGGACCGGCTGACGGGGCGCGAACCGGGCGAGCCCGGCGACGACATCCAGACCGCCATCCGTCTGGGTTTTGAATGGCATGCCCTGAAGGACGCCATGGCGTGGAAGGAGAAGGCGCGACTGAAGCTCACCACTCCTTCGGACGCCTTGTCGGCTCCGCTGTCGGAGGCCGAACCAACAGCTTCGGCTGTCCCTGACTTTCAGCCGAAGCTGGACCTCGATGCCACGCCTGCGCCTGTCAAACCGCCGCGCAAGCCTCGAAAGCCCCGCAAGGCGAAAGCCAACTGATCAGGCGGCGGCCCGACCGTCCGCCATCGCCTCGGCCAGCAGTTCCAGCGAGCGGACGCGAGCGCCGTGGTCCCAGATCTGGCTTGTGATCATCAGCTCGTCCGCGCCCGTCGTGATCGTAAAGGCCTCGATCGCCGCCCGCACGGTCGCGGGCGATCCGACGGCCGAACAGGCCAGGGCCTGACCGATCATGGCGCTCTCGCCCTCGCTGAGCCTCTTGGCATAGCCGGGCTTCGGCGGCGGCAGCTTGCCGGGACGACCGCTCCTCAGGTTCACGAAGGCCTGCTGGACCGAGCTGAACAGCAGCCGGGCGGCCTCGTCCGTCTCGGCGGCGAAGACGTTATAGCCCAGCATCAGATACGGCTTCTCCAGCCGCGCCGACGGCCGGAAGGTCTCGCGATAGATGCGGATCGCCGACATCATCTCCGCCGGCGCGAAATGGCTGGCGAAGGCATAGGGCAGACCCAGATGGGCGGCCAGCTGGGCGCCGAAGGTCGATGACCCCAGGATCCAGACCGGCACGGCCTGACCTTCGCCGGGATTGGCGCGAATCCGCTGATCCTCGGTGGCGGGCTCGAACCAGTGCAGCAGCTCCATCACGTCCTGCGGGAAGCTGTCGATGTCGCCTTGAAGGGTGCGCCTGAGGGCGCGGGCCGTCGCCTGGTCGGACCCGGGCGCGCGGCCCAGGCCGAGGTCGATGCGACCGGGATAAAGCGCGTTCAGCGTGCCGAACTGCTCGGCGATCACCAGCGGCACATGGTTGGGCAGCATGACCCCGCCGGCGCCGACACGGATGGTCTTTGTCGCTGCGGCCACGGCGCCGATGACGACCGAGGTCGCGGCCGAGGCGATACCCGCCATGTTGTGGTGCTCGGCCAGCCAGTAGCGATTGTAACCCAGCCGCTCGGCATGCCGGGCCAGGTCCAAGGTGTTGGCCAGCGCCCGGGAGACGCTGGAGCCCTCGGGCACCGGCGCGAGATCAAGAACAGAGAGTGTTGCCATCCCCGCCATATGGGGACGGTGGACGCCCCCGCAATCAGCAACGTCGAGTCGACCGGGCGGGGAAAGGCTTCGTCCGATGTCCCGACGAAAACACCCTGACGAAACGGACGAAACGGGCGAAGTCGCCGCTGTTCACTCTCCACGAGCCGTGGAAGGGATTGTACCTCAGCCGCAGACCAAGGCGCGCTCAAACCCGAAAACGGCCCGCAAAGCCCGGCGCTGCGTTACTCCGGGCGTCGAACAAGATTTTGTCTTCGACGCTCCGGAGCGGATCAGGCGGCGTTGGCCGCCTTGCCGCTCTTGGCCTTCTCGGCCTCTTCATAGGCGCGCATGCCTTCGACGATCAGCTCGGCGGCCTCGCCGGCGTCGCCCCAGCGCTTCACGCGGACCGACTTGTTCTTCTCCAGGTCCTTGTAGCGGGTGAAGAAGTGCTCGATCTGCTCGACCATGATGGTGGGCAGCTGACGATAGGAGGCGATGTCGGTATAGTAGGGGTGCAGGGCGTCGACCGGAACGGCCAGGATCTTGTCGTCTCCGCCGGCCTCGTCCTCCATCATCAGCACGCCGATCGGGCGCGAGCGAATGACGCAGCCCGGCACCACCGGTGTCGGGTTCAGCACGATCACGTCGCAGGGATCGCCATCGTCCGCCAGGGTGTGCGGCACGAAGCCGTAATTGCCCGGATAATACATGGCAGTATGCAGGAAGCGGTCGACGAACAGGGCGCCGGACGCCTTGTCCATCTCGTATTTGACCGGCAGGCCCCCTTGCGGGATCTCGATGATCACGTTCAGGTCCCAGGGCGGGTTGGGACCGACCGGGATGGCGTCGATGTTCATGGCGGGCTCGGTTTTGTGCGTCTGCGAAGGGAGGCGGGCGTGATAAGCCTCCGGACGGCGAACGGCAAGCGCGGTGCGCGCTATCGAAGAAAGACAGATGAGGGAGTCTGGCGGGAATGACCACGATCGACTGGCTGGGTCTGGCCCTCTTCTTGATGTGCTGGCTGGGCTACGGTCCGCTGCTGAGTCTGCTGGCGCATCGCAGCGGCTCGCTCAACACGGATATGCTGACCGTTCGCCACGCCTGGATGACGGCGATGACACACCGTGAAATCCGGCTGCTGGACAGCCAACTTCTCGGACACTCCATCAACTCCGGCTCCTTCTTCGCCTCGTCCAACCTGCTCCTGATCGCAGGCGTCGCCGGCATCCTGTTCGGCGGCGACCAGGCCCTGAAGGGATTTTCCGCGGTCGGGGCCGAGGCCGTGCCGGTCGGGCTGCTGGAAGCCAAACTGGGGCTGGTTCTCTTGTGCCTGGCGCGGGGTCTGCTCGATTTCATCTGGTCGATCCGCCAGATGAACTACGCCCTCGCCCTCATCGGCGCGGCCCCTGAAGTCCATTCCGAGGCGGACAAGGTCGCCTTCGGCGAGGCGACGGCCCAGGTCTTGAACCCCGCACTCTCGGCCTTCAGCCAGGGCGTGCGCGGCTATTATTTCGCCCTGGCCGCAGCGGCCTGGCTTTTCGGACCGGTCTGGCTGTGCGCGGGCGTGCTTTCGGCCTTCGCCCTCCTGGTCTGGCGTCAGTCCGCATCGCCTGCAGCCCGCGCGATCCGGACCGCCAGGCGCCTCCTCGAGGTCAATCGCGAACGAGGAGCCTAGCTGTTTCGCGCTGCAGCATTTGCTCCGAAGGTTGATCGCGCAGGAAACGTGTCCTGAAAACGCTTACATCGTGGCGGTGAGGCGAATGTTACCGGTAACATGGCGTGATCATAGATCATAGAAGCCCGCTTGACGCGTTGTGCACCGCAACCTAGATTGTTCCCCGACGCCTCCGGGCGTCATGCCCTTCCTGGGCGTTTCCTCCCTATAGACTTTTATGCCGCGCCCTCGGGCGCGGCTTTTTTTCACCCTGACACCGGGTCGAAACTCAGCGCGGCCAGGTCTCGGCGGCCAGGGCCGCGATGACCCGGTCCAGCGTCCTGACGAAGCGGCCATGATCGCCGGACGGCTCCAGCGTGGTTTCGTCCAGATAGAGCGCCCGGTTCAGTTCGACCTGTACCGCCTGGAATCCTTCATCCGGCCGCCCCCACCGTTCGGTCGAATAGCCGCCCGCATAAGGTGCGTTCAGTCCGACCCGCCAGCCCTGGGCCTCGAACAGGGCGCGGATTCTCCGCATCGTCGCGCCGCGACAGGCCGAGCCGTGCCGGTCCCCCAACACGACATCGACGCCTCTCCGGTTCCGGCTTGTCGCCCCCGCCGCGCGCGAAGGCATCGAATGCCAGTCGATCAACAGGGCCGCGCCATGCCGGTCCCGGGCGGCCCGCATCAGTTCGCCCAGCGCGTCATGATAGGGTGTGTGCACCCACGCCAGGCGGCCCGGCGCCTCGGCCTGCGACAGCCGCCGGTCATAGAGAAGCGTCCCGTCCCCGGCCCGGCGGGGAATGACGCCGAAACCGGCCGAGACCCTGGCCGTCGGCTCAGCCTCGATCTCGCCGTCGAACAGGACCGGATCCAGTTCGGTCGGCGCCCGGTTCAGGTCGACATAGGCCCGCGACACCCGCCCTGCGATGATCGGCACGCCCCGCGATGGTCCGCCCGCGATCAGCCGGTCGACGCCGACATCCTCGGCGCTGCGCAGGGTTGATGAGGTCAGGTCCGCCGCCTCTCCCATGTCGGCGGGTCGCTCCCGGCCGGAATGCGGAGAGGCGAACACCATCGCGCCCGCAAGCCCGTCCGCCGGCGTTACGACGAAGGCGGGCAGGGGGTCCAAGGGAGGCGGACTGGCGTCGAAAGGCGGCGTCATGGCTCCCGCATAGGGCCTGATCCGCAAAAGTGCGACGCGGATTTTCGATGCGGCTGGAGAGGTTTTCCACGGACCTGTCGGCAGAGCGCGCAATCATAACGCGGGAATTTCATGGCCGGTTTACAGTTCCGGGACTAGCGTCGGAGTTCTGAACGGGGGACTTCCACGCATGGCGCGCATTCTGCTGGCCGAAGACGACGCATCGCTGAGGGGCTTTCTGACCCGGGCGCTTGAGCGGGCGGGCCATCAGGTCATCGACTGCGAGAATGGCGACGACGCCATCGACGCGCTGGAACATGGTCCCTACGACCTTCTGCTGACCGATATCGTCATGCCGGGGGCGGACGGGATCGAGGTGGCGCGTGTCGCCGCCGCGCGCCAGCCGGGCCTGCGCATCATGTTCATCACCGGCTTCGCCGCCGTCGCGCTCAGCGCCGCCCAGGCCAGCCCCCAGGCCAAGGTCTTGTCCAAGCCCGTCCATCTGCGCGACCTCGTCAGCGAAGTCGAAAAGATGTGCGCGGCGGCTTGATTCGCGAAGGGGCGCCGCCGCCCGCCGCCTGGCGGCTCCCGACTTGCGCGCAAGCGACCCCTTCGTTTGGCATGCCCCAATATCACCCCCGTTTCGCCCTTGCGGCCGTCGCATCGGCTGGGTATAGACCGCTCCTTCCCGTTCCGGACCCGTTCGGAACCGTTCTGGCGGATGCGTAGCTCAGCGGGAGAGCACCTCGTTGACATCGAGGGGGTCACAGGTTCAATCCCTGTCGCGTCCACCATTCTTCCCTTTAAATACTGAGAGTTACGGCTCGGCCGGTTAGATGGCTGATAAAGCCTCTAAAGTCCCGACACCAAATAGATACCAGTCTGTCGGAACTGCGGTATCGGGCGTGCTACCTCGAGCTCTCACAGGCCTCACTCTCGCCGTGCTCTCGGTCCGGCAAGTTCCTGTCGATATGTGGAACATTTAGAGAACATATTCTTGCTCTCTCTCCGCTCGATGGGCCAGATTGAACTGCCCCGGGTTTGCCGAAGGCCATTTGGCTTAAGTTACGCGGCCAGGGGCTGTTCGGCTAGCATGGCATAGTAGGCAGCTTCGGCTTCGGCTGGCGGGATATGGTCTATGGGCTCGAGGAGCCGTCGGTTGTTGAACCAGTCGACCCATTCCAGCGTGGCAAACTCGACGGCCTCGAAGGATCGCCACGGGCCACGGCGATGAATGACTTCGGCCTTGTAGAGGCCGTTGATCGTCTCGGCCAAGGCGTTGTCATAGCTGTCGCCGACGCTGCCGACCGA
>NZ_JAFCWQ010000035.1:0-18946 GCF_049897665.1 Brevundimonas sp. TWP2-3-4b1
AGCGCTTCGGCATCCCACAGACCGCGGCCGAGCACCGCCTGCTGCCGCCAGGGACCAGGATCGCCCGCCGCTTCAGCCCGCATCCAGCCGGTCTTGCGACGCTCGTCACTGAGCAACCCATCCAGGAAAAGGCCCGCTACGATCGATGCGCACACACCTTCATGTCTGCCATCACCATCGCCGCCATCGTCATCTTCTGGCTATGACCCAATGAGTCCTGAGCCTAGGGCTGCTGATCGCCCTGGGGGCCGTGGCACCGGCCAGCGCCGATGGCAATACCACTGTCGAAGCCACGGCGATGGCTCTCGGGGGGTCGGCCCAGGCACAAGGAGTCGGGTTTCGAAACACCCAAGTGCTTACAGGCATGCCCGCTATCCTGCCTGAGGGTGATGAAAGCCTCCCACCCGAGACCGACCAACCCGCGTTGGATGACGCTGCCAAGCCCGCGACGGATGCCGGGCCACCACCGCCACCACCGCCACCACCTCCGCCCGCCGACGAGCCATGGGCCGACGCCAACGAAGAGGAAGAAGAGCAGTCGGAGGACGAATATGCCGGCGCTGAGAGCGACGAGGAGGACTCGGACTACGAAGACGAAGACTATGAGGACGAGGATTCGGACTACGAAGACGAAGACTATGAAGATGAGGATGCCGACTCCGAAGACGCCGACGACGGTTCCGACTGCGAATATCAGGAAGATGGTTTGGAAGACGACGCCGCTTCAGGCTGCGAGGACGAGGAAGACGACTACGAAGACCAGGAAGACGAGGAAGACGGGGAGTGATCGCTCCTTCGTAAGCCAAATAGCGGCGGCTCTTGCGGGGCCGCCGTTTTCGTTTCCGCGCCACCGGTCTCTCCGGTTGCATCCCTCGTGGGGCCGTGGGTTTCAATCAGAGAGACGGCACGATCAGGCCCGAAAAAGGTACACCGATGCTGCCCGCATGGACCTGAGCGCCGCCGACCGAGCCGAGGTGGTGCGGCGGCTGGGGGCGGTCAGTCGAGGGACCTGAGACCGGCTGCGGTAATGTCTGAAAACCACCCTCAACAGCCGTCGGGAAGGTCTGCTTCCGGGACACAGGGGTGAGTGTCCGGTTTCGGGCCTGATGCCAATGTCGTGGTCCGACCCCTTTCAAACGTTGCTTTCGCTGAGGTCGTCAGGGACCATCAGGAAAATCCGTGATTTTCGAGATGACGTCTTGTCGAAAACGGTGAATGGTGACGCCTTCACCAAAGGAGGGGCCTGTGAAACTGCTCGCAACATCCACTGCCCTGGGGCTGCTGATCGCACTGGGGGCCGTGGCACCGTCCAGCGCCGGTGGCAACGCCACTGTCGAAGCCACGGCGATGGCTCTTGGGGGGGGCGGCCAGGCCGTGACGCTTGAGGCAAGGGACGTGCTCCCGCCGGAGGAGGCAGCGGCTTATGACGAGGAAGCGGCTTATCCCGAAACGGACCAACCCGCGACTGACGCGGCACCCGCCGCTTCGGCACCGTCTGCGGATCAACCCCAGCCGAGCCTGAGGAGGGCACGACAACGATCCGGCGTAGCCAGGCAACCTACGACAGTGATCCGCACAAGCCGGAGTAAGGCGTCAGGAACGATCGTGAGGCCGTGCGGGCAACGTCACCGGGACACGTCGGGCGAACCTTACCAATCACTACTTTTCAGCTCGGCGTTTCGCCGACAAGGGAGACTATAAGATGAAGAAAACCAAACTGTTTGTGGCGGCCTCGGTGGTCGCCATCATGTTCGGCACCAGCTCGGTCGCCCAGGACATGGCCTTCTCTCTGACTAACAACAGTGACGCCACTATGGTCGAGCTGAAGGTCGGTGAATCGTCGAACGAGAACTGGGATGAAGACATTCTGGACGGCGAGTCGATTGGCCCGGGCGAGACCGCCGACATCTCGGTCGAGGACGACCTGGAAGACTGCGAATACGACCTGCAAGCCGTTTACGACGACGGCGACACCGAAGAGGTGTTCAACGTCGATCTCTGCGAACTGAACGACCTCAACGTCGAGGACGATGACGTTGACGAAGAGGAAGACGAGGACGAGGAAGACGAGGAAGACGAGGAGGAGGACGAGGAAGACGACGAGGACGAGGACGAAGACGAAGACGAGGAGGAGGACGAGGACGAAGACGAAGAGGAGGAGGAGGACGAGGACGAAGACGAAGAGGAGGACGAGGAAGACGAAGACGAAGACGAGTGATCGCTCCTTCGTAAGCCAAATAGCGGCGGCTCCTGCGGGGGCCGCCGTTTTCGTTTCTGCGCCACCGGTCTCTCTGGTTGCATCCCTCGTGGGCTAGTGGGCTCCAACTAGAGAGACGGCACGACCAGGCCCGAGAAAGATACACCTAGGCCGCCCGCATGGACCTGTCCGCCACCGACCGCGCCGAGGTGGTGAGACGGCTGGTGGCGGTCAGTCGAGGGTCTTGAGACCGGCAGCGGTAATGTCCGCTAACCACCCTGAACGGACGTCTCACGCGACCGCTTTCGGCGGCTAGTCCGAACATCCGGTTTCGGGCCAGACGCGGACCGCCGCTCTCGACCCAAAGCAGACGGCCACGCCGGTTCGACATATTCGGCGCAGCAGTAAAAGAGAACCAATGTAGAGCTTGTCGAACGAGACTCATTCAGAGGCGACATGCTCACCCTCATTGTCCGCTGGTCGCTATCCCGTCCGCGCCTTGTCGCGCTTCTGGCGGGCCTCATCGTAGCCTACGGCCTGGTCACGCTATCGAGAGCCAAGTTCGACGTCTTTCCGGATTTCGTGCCACCTCAGGTCGAGGTTCAGACAGAAGCGCCCGGTCTGTCTGCCGAACAGGTCGAGCAGCTGATCACCCGTCCCATCGAGCAAGCCATCGCGGGCGGCCAAGGCATCGAGGCCGTGCGATCCGAGTCGATCCAGGGCATCTCGGTGGTGACGGTGATCTTCGCCGACAAGGTCGATCCCTATCGCGCGCGCCAGACGGTAACGGACAGTCTGGTCGAGGCTGGCTCCTCCCTGCCCGCCATCGCCAAGTCGCCCCAGGTCGCGCCTTTGACCTCCTCGACGATGGACCTTCTGAAGATCGGCTTCACGAGCGATACGCTTTCACCGGAGCAGCTAAGAAGCCTGATCGACACGGTGGTCCGTCCCCGGCTTCTGTCAACGCAGGGTGTCGCGCGGGCAAGCGTCTATGGCGGGGAGGTCAGCCGGATCGAGGTGCGGATGCGGCCCGGCGACATGGCGCGGTTCAACATCACGCCGTCCGACCTCGCCAGTGCCGTTGCTGCAGCCACAGGCGTTCGGGGAGGCGGCTTCGTCGACACGCCTGCCCAGCGCATCCTCATCACACCACAGGGACAGGCCCAGGGTCCTGATGATCTGGCACGCGGCGTGATCCGATCCGTGGTGGGCCAGCGCGTTACGGTCGGGGACGTCGCCGATGTCGTCGAAGCGTTCGAGCCCCGTCTCGGCGAGGCGCTGATCATGGGCCAGCCAGGCGTCCTGATCAGCCTGTCGAGCCAGTATGGGGCCAACACTCTGGACGCAACACGCGCGGTCGATGCCGCGCTCGCTGAACTGCAACCGGCGCTGACCCCCCAGAGGGTTTCCGTCAACGCCGATCTCCACCGCCCTGCGAACTTCATCAACACCGCCCTGTCCGGACTCCGCGAAGATCTGATCATCGGGGCGGCCTTGATCGCGGTCGTCCTGTTTGCCTTCATGGGCAGCGCTCGAACGGTGATCATCTCGTTCGTCAGCATCCCGATCTCGCTTCTCGCCGCCCTGATCGTCATGGACCTCCTGGGGCACACCCTCGATACGATGGTCCTCGGCGGGCTCGCGGTCGCGCTGGGCGTCGTCGTCGATGATGCGGTCATCGATGTCGAGAACATCGTCCGACGCCTGCGAGAGAAGACGTCTGGATCGCTCGCCGAGGTCATCCAGCACGCTTCGGTCGAGGTTCGCGGGCCGGTCGTCTATGCAACTCTGGTCGTCGCACTGACGCTCGCGCCGGTCTTGCTGCTGGACGGGTTGCAGGGCCGGTTCTTCGGCCCACTGGCCTCCGCCTTCATTCTGGCGACGATGGCCTCGCTGCTGGTCGCGGTCATAGTGACGCCTGCTCTGGCCTTGCTCACACTCAAGGGCTGGTCTCCGGTGGCCGAACCGGGCTGGCTTTCCAGACTGAAGACGCGCGCCACGGGACTGATCGCCAGTGGCGCGGGCCGAGGCAGCGTTGCGATGGTCGCCACCGCTGCAAGCGTCGTCGCCCTCCTGGTTGCCCCCTTTATCTTCCCCTCCGAACTGCTGCCGACCTTTCGCGAAGGTCATTTCGTCGTGGGAGTCTCCGCTGCTCCGGGAACTTCGCTGGAGGCGAGCCGCAATCTGGGCCAGTCCTTGACCACCGAGTTTCTGGCGATTGACGGGGTTCAGACGGTCGAGCAACAGATTGGACGCGCGCAGGGCGGGGAAGACACGTGGGGACCGGAGCAGAGCGAGTTCCATATCGAACTGAAGCCCCATCTCAGCGGTGCCGCGCAGGACAGGGTCGAGGCCGGATTGCGCGCGGCCCTGGACAGCCATCCGGGGCTTGAGACCGAAGTCCTGACCTTCCTGGGCGACCGGATCGGTGAGTCCGTGACCGGCGAAAAGGCCCCGGTCGCCGTCAGCGTCTTCGGCGACGATCTCGGTGATCTCGACCTGGCGAGCCATGCGGTCGCGCGCGCACTGGAGGCCATACCCGGTGCCGGCGATGTGACCCGACAGACACCGCCAGAAGCACCGGCCATCCGGATCAGTCCTCGTGTCGACCAACTGGGGAATGCGGGACTGACCGTCAACGACATGCTCGATGTCGTGTCGAGCGCGTATCTGGGCACCGTCGCGACGCAGCTCTACCGTCCGGATCGAGCCATCGACGTGACGGTCATTCTGCCGCCGGAGCTGCGAGCCGACCCCGCAGCTATCGGGCAGGTCGTGCTGCGAGGCGCGGCGGGCGAGGTGCCGCTGTCGAGCGTCGCCGACGTCGGGATGGGAAGCCAGCGGACCGTCGTCTCGCGTGAAGCCGGGCGTCGCCGGGAAGTCATCACCGCCGATCCCGATCCTGCGGATGTGGCTCGGGTCGCCCGCGAGGCCAAGGCCGCTATCGCCTCGTTACGCCTGCCGCCCGGCATCGTCGCGTCCGTGTCCAGCACGGCGGACGCAGCCGCCTCGGCCCGCAATCAACTCGTGTTCAACTGCGCCATTGCGGCGTTGGCCGCCGTTGTCCTTCTGCTCCTCGTGTTCGGCGACGGACGCTCGGTCGGACTGGTGCTTTGCAGCGCGCCGGTGGCGCTCCTTGGGGGCATTCTCGCTCTGCCGCTCGCGGGCGGCAGCCTGTCGCTTGGTGCCCTTGTGGGCTTCGTCACCCTCTTCGGGATTTCATCGCGAAACTCGATCCTTCTGGTCTCGCATGTGGATCACGTCATTCGGCACGAGAAGCGAGAATGGTCAGTGGAAACGCTCGTGAAGGCGACCGAGGAACGGGTTACGCCGATCCTGATGACCGCCCTGGTCACGGGTCTCGGGCTGCTGCCCCTGGCCCTCCAGAACGGTGAGGCGGGGCGAGAAATCCAGGGGCCGATGGCGATCGTCATTCTCGGAGGGCTGCTGACCTCAACTGCGGCGACGCTGTTCATGCTGCCCGCTCTGATCTGGCGTTATCGTCGGGCGTAGGCGAGAGCGGGCAGGATTGATCGTCGGTATCCTGAGCGACGGACGAAATGTTTGAAAACCACCCCTAACAGCCCTGCGGAAGGTCTGCTTCCGGGACCAATGTCTGCTCACCACCCGAGCCGACCTTGGCGAAGTCCGCTTCCGGCGCGCTGCTCCAATGTCCGCTTTCCGCCTGATAGGCTTTGACCGATCCCGACCCATAGCGGACACTCACATAGTCGGCTCCCGGCCTCAGGCCCGCGCCAAATCCGCTACGGCGCGGATGATGTCGCGGGGGCCTGTCGGCTTTTCGAGGCGCACGACATCGGCGAATTCTTTGGGAATGGACTTACTGTCATAGCCGGTGAGGAAGACGAAGGGCGCGCCGGCTTCGCGAAGGGCGTGAGCGATTACGAACGATGGACCTGCGCCCAGGTTGACGTCGATCACAGCAGCGGTGATCCGATGGCTTTTGACGGCTTCCAAGGCATCGGCGGTGGTCCCGAACGGTCCGATCACTTCGGCCCCGGCCTCGCTCAGGGCACTCGTGGCGTCCTGGGCGAGATAGAAGTCGTCTTCCAGAACCAGCACCGTCTGGCCGACCAGGCTCGGTTCGCCCGTCATATCTATCGATCCTCCGGAAACTCCGCTCGGCATGGGGGCGGTTGTTTCAAGGATGCTCGCTCCCGGCTGCAAAGGGAACTCGATAAACGCGCGAGCGCCTTCAGGTCCTATCACGATCTCACCACGACCGCGCAGTTCGTAAGGCACGCGCTGTTCGATGAGCTGGCTGCCGAAACCCTTGCGCGTGGGTGGCGACCAGTCGGCGGGCGCGGGACGACGTTCCGTCCAGTCGAGCCTGAGTAGGGGAGACCCATCGGCACCATGCACCTGCCAGGCCACCTCGACCATGCCCTCGGAGACAGACAGCGCGCCGTATTTCAGAGCATTGGTGGCCAGTTCGTGGATGGCCAGCGACAGGACCTCCGCTGCCTTCGGAGAGATCACCACCTCGGGTCCCGACAGCGAGTATTGGCCTTGGTGGTCCGCTTGCGCCTCAAGTTCTTCACGGACGATCAAGCCGATCTCGACGCCGACGTCGACGCCGCGCGTCAGCAACGTCTGCGTTCTGGCCAAGGCCATCAGGCGACCGATTATCAGCCCTTCGTAAGCGGCCACGCTTTCCGCAGTTGCGGCCGTCCGTTTGACCACCGAGCGCAGCATCGCCATAATGTTGCGAACGCGATGCTGCAGTTCGGCGAGCAGCACTGACTGGTGCTCTGCCAAAAGCTTCGCCTCGGTCACATCGGTGCCGATGCCGCCGACCCACTTCACGCAGTTTTCGTCGAAGAGTGGGAAGTCGTGATCCTTGATCCAGCGGAAGGTGCCGTCCGACGGACGCCTGATACGGAATTCATGCACCGCCGGGTCTCCGCGCCGTGCCAGTTCCAGATGCCCCAACGCCGCGTCCCGGTCCTCGGGAACGATTAGCGCTCCCCAGTGCTGCACCGCGCCCATCGCCCTTTCCGGGGCCATGCCGTACACGGTTGCGAAGGCCGGGCTTAGAAACTCCATGTCCATCGTGTCCGCTCGCCGGATCCACAGCACGTCTGTGGAAGAGGCGGCGAACTGCGAGAAGCGTGCCTCGCTTTCGCGCAGCTCCGTCTCAGTGCGGGCGCGCTCCACCGCCGTCCAGGTGCGTTCGGCAACCTCTTCGACAAGGGAGGCTTCGCCCTGTGTCCAAACCCGAGGGGCGGTCGAGGTGGCCACGATCGCCCAAAGCGGGTTGTTCTCGCCTTTGCGCAGGGTCGCGGCGATCAAGGCACGAATGTCGAGGCCTTCGATACTGGCCCGGTCGCCGTCCGAAAGCCCCTCCATCCCCCCGACGTCGTCGATCACCAGCGTTCGATCCCTCGCGATCTCGAAAGCCTCGGGGAAATCGGACAGACGCACCTGAGCAGGCAACGGCGCCAGATGGTCGTCGTGCACCTGGTGGGGAAACTCGGCCGTGTCTTCCGCCAGCCGATAAATCCCAACGTAGCAGCGATCGAGCCGCATCTGCTCCATGAGCATCCGGAGCGCTCGTTCTGACATGGCCTCGGCGTTCGGTTCCGCCCGCAAGGCATCGCTGAGCTTCAGTAGGAAAGCCTGTTGCTCTTCGCCTTCGCGGCGCGCAGCCTCCGCTTGCTTCGTCGCGGTAATGTTCTGGGCCGCCCCAAACCACTCTAGGATGCTGCCAGCAGGGTCCAAGATGGGGACCGCGCGCGAAACCGCCCACCCTATCCCGCCGTCGATCTGGCGGACGCGGTGCTCATGATTGAAGTTTGCCTTGGTGCGAACCGCCTCGCCTATCGCCGCCAGCGTGGAGGCGTGGTCTTCGACCGGGATGTAGTTTTCCAACCAAGCTTGGCTGGGGCGGGCCGTACCCGCAATAAACTCGCCGCCCGCCAGGGCGCGCAACTCGAGCATGTCGGGGCTCATGACGTAGAAGGCGTCAGTGCTTGCCTGGGTCAAGGCACGCAGGCGGGTATTGCTGGCCAACTGATCTTGATGCGCGCCACGCAACGCTAGCACGACCTGCTGGGCAGCCGAAGCGAACCGGGCGAGGCTTTCAACCAAACGTGCGTCCTCGGTCTCGAAATGATCGTCGGCACCATGCTTGATCGTCCAAAGCGTGCCGACGGGCTCGCCGTCGATATGGAAAGGGGCGAGCAACCCCTCGCTGATGCCGGGGTCTGCCTGCAATAAGGCTGGGAACGATCGTTCGGGGTTCTTCATCAGCACGACCGCCTCGCGTGCTATGACCTCACCGCACGGGCTGGCCTCGCGGGGCATCGTCCCGTCGCGATAGGGGGACCAAGCTCCGGCTGTGGCGACCCAGCGAAATGCGCTGTTTTCTCCGCCCGGCTCCAGCAGGCTGATCCCTGCAGATCCGGATCGGGTCAGCTCCATTGTCAGTTCGACGACACGCTGCAAAACCGTTTCAGGCCTGCTGCTTAAAGCTTCGGCGAGGGAGGTGAGGGCTCGGTTCTCGGCCTGATAGTCCGGCGCACGCGATGGCCGCCGCTCAAGATCGCGGGTTATGATGACGCTTTCGACGTCAACCTTTTTGCCGGTACCCATAGTTGTATCGATCCCCCATGTTCCCGGCGTTCAGATTTTAACGACGATCATTCGCAGTGTGCGCGTCAAACTAACAGATAGCGCCTCTGCCCGCAGGCCCGTTTCACCCAGCCAAAGTGGTCTGGTGTCGGGTCGATCTCGGAACCTCCGCGACGAGTGATGCCATGTCCGCTAACCACCCCTCTGCGACATTGGGACAGTCCGCTTTCCGGCGGACTGTCCCAAGCCTGCTCAGAGGTCTATCTGCTCCGAGATCTCCAGCGCGTCATCCACTTCGATGCCGAGATACCTGACAGTGCTTTCCAGCTTGCCGTGACCCAGGAGCAGCTGGCAGGCGCGGAGGTTCCCGGTCTTCTTGTAGATCAGCGCCACCTTGGTTCGCCGGAGGCTGTGGGTGCCGTACGCACTCGAGTTGAGGTCGATCATGCGAACCCAGCCGTCGACGATGCGTGCGTACTGGCGCGTTCCGATGTGCCTGCCGACATTGCTGCGGCTTGGGAACAGCCAGTCATCCGGCCGTCGGCCATGGAGGTCGAGCCATTGCGTCAACGCTTCTCTCGCCGGCTCTGTGATTTCGAACGGTACGGGTCGCCCGGTCTTTTGCTGGACGATTGTGGAGCGCTGACGAATAACCCCTCCTTGGGCGACATCGGCAAGCCGCAGCTTGACGAGGTCGCAGCCCCTGAGTTTTGCATCCAACGCCGTGTTGAACATCGCCAGATCCCGGACTGACCCGAGCGACTTCAAGTGTTGGCGGATCGCCCAGATATGCTTCGGCTTGAGAGGAGCTTTTGCTCCAGTCATTCGCCCAGCGTTCCAGGGTTTTCGAGGCATGCGAAAAAGATCGGGCTGGCCCATGGCCACCTCCCACGACAGAGGCCCCCCTGCCGTTCACTCTACATCCCGCGAGCCCGGAATGCGCGGTGGGCTCAACCGGTGACCGCAACACGCTAACTTTTCTTCGGAGATGGAGCGTGGGCGGAAAAGTGGAGTTTGACAGCGCGGCTAATCCGCGACGCCAACAACCCTTGGTGCCAACAAGGCCTCCATTCGCGCCATCCGCGCCTCCAGAGAACCGGCCGGTTCCTCGGTGGTTGTCTTGGCCCCGAGTTCCCGAATCAACGCCGCCTGTCGATGCGACGCCACCGAGCCGTAGCTTGTGAAAGTGGTCAGCACCTTTTCGTGGCCCAGGTTCTGCGACCACGCCTTGAACTCTTCCGGCGTCGTGCAGACCTGTTCGCCAAACTGGACCAGAGTGTCCCGGATCGCGTGGGGTTTGAAATACGGCAGGCCCGCACGCTCGAACCCCTCGCGGAAAATGCGGCGGACCGGTTCGGTCGTGCTCCAATGCTCACGCTTCAGCCCGACGGCCAAGAACCCGCCGTCCGGACCAAGGCCCATGCGGGTGGCGGGGAATAGAGGGTCGCTGTCCGACCACAGCAGGTTCTGTCGCAGATGCTGAACCCATGCAGTGAAGATCGCCAGGGCCTCGCCCGCCACCGGAAAGAACCAGGTCGAGAACGTCTTCGAGAACTTCGTCTTCACCTCCCGCGCATCCTGATCCAGCCGGGATTGCGCGAGGTCGATATGCTTGAGCTTCAACGAAGCCAGCGCGCCGTCACGGGCACCGGTCAACAGGGCGAACGCGATGAGCGCCCGGTCCCGCATTTCGATGTCGGTGGTGGCCGGCGCGCAGGCCAGGACGTGGTTGACCTGATCCACCGACGGGAAAGGCTTTTCCCGGACGGCACGGGCGATCCGCACATCCTTTTCCGACAGGTTGAAATAGTCCGCGTCGGAATAGCTGACCTTTCGCCTGTAACCCGGCTGATCGGCCAGCCAGATGAAGAAGGTCCGCAGGGCCGAAAGCGTCGAGTTGACGGTCGCGCGGCTGAGGCGCTCGCCGCTACGTTCGCCAGTCTGCTGATCCAGCTTGCGCTTGAATGCCACCGCCTGTTCCCGGTGGAACTTGCCGAAGTCGCGGCATCCGGTGGACGCTTCAAAGCGGGCCAAGGCCTTGGCGACGCCGTCCACAGACGCATCGTTGCGCCGCCGGGCCTCGCGCAGATAGATGAAATAGGCGCGCTTGATCCGCTCGTTCGCGGCGTTGTGCTTGGTCATGTCTTTTCGTCCTGTCTTTGGGCACAGATTGGGGAGGGGAGCGGGCGCTCTTCTATGTGTGGCGGTGCCTCCACGATCCGGACGGGGATTTTCGGCATTATGTCCGCCAGGCTCGCTTGACGGGCTCGCCGGAACATCCGGCACCCACAGTTGGCGCAGAGGGCGCGCAGGGTTCCCGCACCTGTCGCTCGTGCCTCAAACACCGCCGACCCGGAGGACGGTTCGCGCGGCGCACGGCATTTGCAGCAATAGAGGGTGCCCGGTCGGCAGGGGCGTTTGGCCCGATCCAGACGGCCTTGCAGGAAGGCGCGCAGGGCTCGCCCCTGGATCATCATGGGCCGCTGGTCATCGATGGCGGACAGGCCCGCCTTGAGCCACCCGCGAACCGTGTTGCGATGGGCACCATAGAGACGCGACACCTCCTCCACGGTGTAGGAGCGGTGCAGCTTCGCCAGCCGGGGGTTGAGCCGTGCCATTGCCGGACGCCTCTATTCGCTGCCCATGATGCGACGCACCGACGCCGACCTGATCAGCGTGCGGCGGCCGATCTTGATCGTCTCCAGCCGCCCCTCCCGGATCAGGGCATAGATTGAGGTCCGGCCAAGGCTAAGGGTCTTGGCGGTGTCGTTAATGGAAAGGGCCAAGGGCTCCATTGAGCGCCTCCGTCTGTTGGTGAACGCCAACAAACTGTGATGCGCCGCAGGGCCGCGATAGCGGGGCGGGTCGATAAAAACATAGCCCTGTCAATGAGATATACCCACCTGACAGTCATGCCTCGACTGTGCATAAGCAGGGGGCGGGCTGGGATGAAGCCGGGGTAGGGTTCCGCGTTAGCCAGGGGGCTGGTTTGAAGAAAACACCCGTTGGCTTGTGCCCGCGAACTCAGAACGGAATGTCATCGTTCAGATCGTAGGTTTCGCGCTTCGTCGAACGTGTTGATTCGTCCTTGGGGTCCGGAAGGCGAACCAGGGGTGCCGATTCCGAAGGCCTGTTCAGGGACGGCGTCGGCGTCGCACCGCCAGACGGTTTCCAGTTCGCCACCTTGCAGATTTCCTCGATACCGGTCCGATTGATTGACCTGTCCCGACTGAGCAGTTGAAGTTCGGCGGCGTTGTCGCTCAACCATTTCTTCAACGCCTGCTTTGGCGACTTCCCGATCAAAAGGGACGGGTTTGCCGTCACGGTGGCCCAAGCCTTATTGGCGGCCGCGAGCTTGGGAGGGTATGCGGGGCCATCGGATGCTCCCTGTTGATCGTCTGAAGGCCGGTCAAAGACCGGCGACGAGAACCCGCTGGATTTCAGAAAGCGAGCCAGGTCGGCGACGTGAACTTTCGTCTGATGGAGGTCCAGGGTCGAAGGGTTGCCGAAATCGTCTTGATTAACGTGGGTATTTGCCTGGAGATTGCCGCTTAGAATCGCGTTGTGGAGGGCACTCCGCACGGCACTATAGCCAGCAGGCTTTGTCGCGTTTCCCTCAACATCGAATTGATGTTCGGCCGGGTCATGACCACAGGTCAGCAGCGCGGCCTGCACCACGGAATACTCCGTGCTGAGCTTCCAATAATCGATCGGTTCCACGGACAGCCCCTAGCCAAGAAAAAGAGGCGACCAGTGTCTCACCGTTCGCGGCTGATTGGCAAAACACGAGATTCTGGGTTGTCAGGCCGTACGTCCAAGATGAACGATCTCTTTACCCGCCTTCAACCCGTCCAGATAATCGCTCCACCACTGCGCCATCCGTACCCGTTCATCCCAGTGTGCTCCCCGGTGATAAACCCCGCGAACGCCGTCGGCGTCGCCGTGGGCGAGAGCGCGTTCGATGGCGTCGCTGCTCCATTTGCCAGATTCGTTCAGCAGGGTGCTCGCCGTTGACCGAAAGCCATGCGACGTCATCTCGTCTGTACTGTAGCCAAGGCGTCGCAGAGCGGCATTCAGGGTGTTTTCCGACATGGGCCGCTTCGGAGTGCGTTGACCCGGAAAGACCAGACGGCCACCGCCAGTCAGGCCCCGCGCTTCAGTCAGGATTGCTACCGCCTGCTTCGACAGCGGCACGACGTGCTCACGCTTCATCTTCATCCGTTCCGCCGGTATCCGCCAGGTCGCGGCTTCCAGGTCGATCTCGGTCCATTCGGCCTGTCGAAGCTCGCCGGGACGGACAAAGACGTGGGGTGCAAGGCGAAGCGCCCACAACGTCACGGGCTGCCCCTCGAACCCATCAATCGCCCTCAGCAGGGCACCCACGCCCTTGGGATCGATGATGGCGGCATGATGCTTCACCCTAGGGGCGACCAGCGCCCCTTGCAGATCAGCCGCCACGTTGTGCCGGGCGCGCGTTGTTGCCACCGCGTAGCGAAAGACGCGCCCGGCGAAGGCCAGCAAACGTTTCGCCGTTTCCAGACGACCAGACGTTTCGACCTTCTTGATCGCCGCCAACAGTTCGAAGGGTTCGATTTCGGCTATGGGCCGGTCGCCCAGGGCCGGGGCCAGTAGCGACAAAAGCCACCGCATCTTGCCGGTGGTGATGTCCTTAAGGCCCTCGCGCTGGCGCTTGGCGATCAGCTCTTCAGCGATGGCAGAGAATGTGTTGGCCGCCCCCACGGATGCAGCGACGACGGCGCGTTTTTTCTCGAAGGTCGGATTTTTCCCGTTGGCAATCAGCTTGCGGGCTTCGTCACGGCGTGCCCGGGCATCTTTCAGCCCTACGTCGGGATAACGCCCGACGCTCAGTTGCTGCTCTTTGCCCAAATGCCGATATTTCAGCCGCCAAAGTTTTCCGCCAGAAGGCTTTACGATCAGAAAAAGACCGCCCTCGTCATGGAGCTTGAATTGTTTGTCTGCGGATTTTGCGGCGCGGATCGCCGCATCTGACAATGCCATTTGGGGGTCACTCCCGTGGGGGTCATTTGCGTGACCCCCAAAAAGACCCCAACCGCCCCCCGATCATCGGCGAACACAGGCGGGCTTCGGCGGGGCCAACCCCCGCCTTATCCCTTATTTTTCAGGAACTTTCTACTCATTCACGGATGTCCGCGAACGAGAAATTGGTGCCCAGGAGAGGACTCGAACCTCCACGACATTTCTATCACTGGCACCTGAAGCCAGCGCGTCTACCAATTCCGCCACCTGGGCCCGGAGGCGCGCGTCGAAACGCGTTCCTGACCGGAAGGCGCGGACCCTTAAGGCAGTGCACGGAGCGGGTCAACACGGTTTTCGGTGGTTTCTCGCAGCTTGCGCGCCACCCCTGCGTTGCGGGGGCGCCGGGCATCGTCTATCCCCGCCCTGCAAGGCCCGCGCGGGCTTTCACGACGCCGCTCAAGGAACGCCCGATGTCCGAATCCACTCCCGGTCTGGTCACCGTCTTCGGCGGCTCCGGCTTCGTCGGAACCCAGGCCGTCCGCGCCCTGGCTCGTCTCGGCTGGCGCGTTCGCGTCGCCGTGCGCAAGCCCGCCCTGGCCCAGGATCTGCGCATCCTCGGCGACGTGGGTCAGATCCAGCCCGTCCGCTGCGACATCACCAACCCCGCCGACGTCGCCGCCGCCCTGAAGGGCGCGAACGCGGCCGTAAACCTGGTCGGCATCCTGTTCGAAACCCCGGCTCGCGGCTTTCAGAAAGCCCACGTCGAGGGCAGCCGCAATGTCGCCGAGGGCTGCGTCGCCGCCGGCGTTGACCGTCTGGTCCAGATGTCGGCGATCGGCGCCGACACCCATGCCGAAGGCGAGTACGGCCGCTCCAAGGGCGAGGCCGAGGCCACCGTCCGCGCCATCAGGCCCGACGCCGTCATCCTGCGTCCCTCGATCGTGTTCGGGAACGGTGACGGCTTCCTGAACCGCTTCGCCTCCATGGCGACGATGTCTCCGGCCCTGCCCCTGATCGGCGGCGGCGTGACGAAATTCCAGCCGGTGTGGGTCGGAGACGTGGCCGAGGCCATCGCCCGCTCCGTCGTTCGGACCGACGCCGCCGGCCGCACCTTCGAACTGGGCGGCCCGGAGGTCTGGTCGTTCAAGCAGATCCTCGAATACATTCTGCGCGAGACCGGCCGCCGCCGCCTGCTGGCGCCCCTGCCCTTCTTCGCCGCCTCGGCCATCGGCTCTCTGGCCGAGATCACCGCCGTCCTGGGCATCGCGCCCGTCCTGACGCGCGACCAGGTCGCGATGCTGAAGACGGACAATGTCGTGGCCCCGGACGCCGAGGGTCTGTCGGCGCTCGATATCGAAGCGACCGGTCTGGAAGCCATCGCCCCGTCCTACCTGTGGCGCTACCGCCGCGGCGGCCAGTTCGCCGCCAGCCCGGGCGCGGTGCCGGCGGAAGCCGCCGTCTAGCAGCCCTCTCCCATCGGGAGATGGGAACCACTACAGCAGCCGGATTTCCTTCAGTCGCTCGGTCAGGAAGTCCTCGGCCATGATCGACTTGCCGGCATAGCGATCCGGGTTCTCCGCCGTGATCGTCGACGGCAGGGTCTCGATCACATAGTCGGGATTGAAGTGCAGGAAAAAGGGCGTTGAATAGCGGGCGAAGCTGGCCCGGTCCGGCGCGGGATTGACCACCCGGTGGCTGGTTGACGGCAGGACGTGGTTGGTCAACCGCTGCAGCATGTCGCCGATATTGACCACAAGGGCGCCCGGCGGCGGCGCGACCTCCAGCCACTGACCGTCGGCGTCCTTCAGCTGCAAGCCCGCTTCTTCCGCGCCCAGCAGCAGGGTGATGACGTTGATGTCCTCGTGCGCGCCCGCCCGCACGCCCGGCGCCCCTGCCGGAACCGGCGGATAGTGGAGCATCCGCAGGATGGAGTTCCCCAGCTCGACCTTGTCCTCGAAGAAGTCGTCGCCGAGCTTCATGTACCGGGCGATGGCCTTCAGGATCTTGCGACCCAGCTGATCCAGCGCCTCGAACATCCCGTAGAAATGCGGTTTGAAGCCCGGCACCTCGGTCGGCCACAGGTTGTCGCGCATGTACTGGCGATAGGGATGGCCCTCCGGCAGTTCGCGGCCCGTGTGCCAGAACTCCTTCAGATCCACGGCCGCCGCGCCCTTGGCGGCCTCGACACCGAACGGCGTCAGACCGCGCGCTCCGCCCGTACCCGGCTGGTGGTACAGGCGCTTCACCTCTTCCGGCAGGGCGAAGAAGGCCTTGGCGTCGTCGATGGCCGCGTGGATGACGTCCTCGTCCAGCCCATGATCCGCGATCACAGCGAAGCCATAGCGTTTGAACGAGGCGCCCAGCTCATCGCTGAAGCCCTGGAAATCGGCGTCGTAGCGCGACATCGAAACGGGCTTGATGCCTTTGGCGGCAACGGAAGTGGCGTCGAGGGTGGCGGTCACGGGCGGGCCTTTCAATTCGTGCGCGGCAATCCATCCGAGGACGCCGGGGGAGACGTTCTTACGCCCTGACATCACAAATTGGCAGATCGAGGTCGCAATATCGCATTCTCGCGGTTCGTTCATCTCGGGGTCAGGCAGGAACCTTCACCGTAAGCCCACGTTTCGGGTGGATACGAACCCGTACATTTTCAAAGGAACTCGCTATGCGCATGAACCTGATCGTCACGAGCCTCGGTGTCGCCGCCATGCTGGGCGCCGGCGCCTGCACCACCATGGATCCCTATTCCTCGACACCGAGCCGCAACAACACGGGCACGGGCGCGATCTACGGCGCCCTGGGCGGCGCGGTCCTCGGCTATCTGACCAACACCTCTGACGGCGAGCAGGGCCGTCGCAACGCCCTGATCGGCGCCGGTGTCGGCGCCCTGGGCGGGGCGGCCGTCGGCAACTACATGGACCGCCAGCAACGCGCGATGGAGGCCGAACTGTCGGGAAGCGGCGTGGGCGTGGCGCGTCAGGGCGACAATCTGGTCCTGCGCATGCCGTCCGACGTCACCTTCGCGGTGAACCAGTCCAACATCGAGCCGCGCTTCGATTCCGTCCTGCGCGATGTCGCCGGCGTTCTGGCGGAGTACGACCGCTCGCTGGTGGACGTCGTGGGCCACACCGATTCCTCGGGCGGAGACGCGATCAACCAGCCCCTGTCCGAGCGCCGCGCTCTCGCCGTCGCCGACGCCCTGATCAGCAGCGGCGTCCAGCGCGAGCGTCTGTTCGTCGCCGGCCAGTCCTCGCGCGTCCCCGTCGCCTCCAATGCAACGGCCGAGGGCCGCGCCCAGAACCGCCGCGTCGAGATCCTGATCCGCCCCTTCACGGGCTGATCGCGGCTTCTCTCACCGTGCGCCCCCGGCAAAGGCCGGGGGCCGGATGGCGAACGCCGTCAGTGCCTCCGGGGAGCCTTCGGTTCACTCCGGCCGCCTGCCTGTCGAGCTGGATCCCGGCCTTCGCCGGGATGCACGGTGTGTGGGGAGATTTATCGTTAACGCACACGGTTCAGTGACTTGCGTCCTGATTCCGGGTGTGGTCCTAGGATATGCTGACGACTCGGGGGAGCGGCATGGATCAGGACATCTGGAATCGCGACGACGGGCGTCTGGCGCAGGGCGCCAGGATGGTCGCCGCGGCCGTCGCGTCCGCCGTCCTCACCGCCACCGTCGTCATCGCCGTGGGCCAGTCGATGGTGGATCGCCACACCCCCGCCCAGCCCGCGTCCGACGCCGCCCTGATCCGAACCGGCGGCTGATCTCCGGCTTGCAGGAATCGGCGACGCGGCGTCTCCTGCGCCAGTGACCGCCCCCACCCGCATCCCTCTCTCCGCACCCGACATCGGTCCCGCCGAGCGTGTGCGCCTGCTCGAAACCTTTGACGCCGGTTGGGTCTCCTCAGCCGGACCGGTGGTGGAGGCCTTCGAACGCGCCTTCGCCGAGGCGACCGGTTTCGCCCACGCAACGGCCGTTTCATCCGGGACGGCCGCCCTGCATCTGGCTCTGACGATGCTGGACCTGAAGCCCGGCGACGCCGTCATCGCCCCGACCCTGACCTTCATCGGCGGGATCAGTCCGATCGTTCACGCGGGCGCACGACCGATCTTCGTGGATAGCAGCCCCGCCGACTGGAACCTCGATCCCCGGCTGCTCGAACAGGCCTTCGATCGCGCCCGGACGGAAGGTTTGACCGTCCGGGCCATCGTTCCCGCCGACCTCTACGGCCAGTGCTGCGATATCGACGCGATCCGTGCGGTCGCCGACGCCCACGGCGTCCCCGTGATCCTCGACTCGGCCGAGGCCGTGGGTGCGACACTCAACGGCCGCCACGCGGGCCATGGCGCCTCGGCCGCCGCCTTCTCGTTCAACGGCAACAAGATCATCACCACGGGCGGCGGCGGCCTGCTGGCTTCGGAGGACGGCGCGCTTGTCGCCCGCGCCCGTAATCTGGCCGCCGCGGCGCGCCTGCCCGCCGTCCACTACGAACATGCCGAGGTCGGCTTCAACTACCGGATGCTCAGCCTCGCCGCCGCCCTGGGCCTGGCCCAGATGGAGGCGCTGGAGACCAGGGTCGCCCGCCGCCGCGCCATCTTCGATCGCTATGAGGCCCGGCTCGGCGGTCGCTTCGGGGTCGCCTTCGCGCCCGAGGCACCGGGCCGGCGCCACACCCGCTGGCTGACCGTCATGCTGATGGACCCCGAGTTCGTCGCCAGCCCCGACCGCCTCCGCCTTGCGCTCGACGCCGCCAACATCGAGGCCCGGCCGGTGTGGAAGCCCATGCACCTGCAGCCGGCGTTCCGCGACGCCCTGATGATCAATGAACGGGTGGCCGAAACCCTGTTCGCCAACGGCCTGTGCCTGCCCTCGGGCAGCACCCTGACCGACGCCGACATCGACCGGGTCTGCGACGTCATCGAAGCGACGTTCGACGCCTGACGCGCTCAAGGTTCAACCGGGCCCAACCTGACATTCCCAACAGCAAAAAACCGCCGCCTCGGAAGAGGCGACGGCTTGATGCAGCTCATCGGCAGAGCTCCTGTCAGGATCCCGATCCTTGCGAGATCGGGATTCTTGTCCAGGCGTCCTAGAAGTTGATGCCGATGGTGGCGCGACGGTTCAGAGGCTCGCGAACGCCGTCGGCGGTCGGACGGGCC
>NZ_JAFCWQ010000036.1:0-16450 GCF_049897665.1 Brevundimonas sp. TWP2-3-4b1
CCGAGGCCAGCTGCACCCGGGCCTGGACCTCGCCGGTGTTGGGATTGAACACATCGGCGAACCGGCCCGAGGCGCCGGTGAAGGACGCGCCGTCGATGAAATGGTTGATGTCGCGCATGAGACGGCTTCTTTCAGTCGTAGCAGGAGATTGGGCAAAAGGCCGTTTAGAAATCACTCCACGTCTCGCCGGTCACGCCGGGCCAGTTCGTCGCCTCGTGGACACCTCGGGCGATGGCGCGGGCCAGGACGTCGGCGGCCATCGCTCCGATCTGGGCGACCAGAAAGGCGCGCGGCGCCCCCTCCGGCAAAGTGCGTTTTTCCGTGGAGACGCAGAAGACGATGTCGCCGTCGAACGGGGCATGCGAGGGGCGGATGGCCCGGGCCATGCCGTCCTGGGCCATGATGGCGACGCGCTGGCATTCGACGCGGGTCAGGGTGACGTCGGTGGCGACCAGGGCGATGGTGGTATTTTCGCCCGCGCGCGGATTGGGCCGGGCCGCGCCCCATTCGTCACCTGCGGCACTCAGGCCGCCGCTGCCCAGACCGCCGAACTCGCCGTCGATCTCATAGGGGGCGGCCCAGAAGGTCTTGCCGCCGGGCGCGACGACCGAACCGGCGCTGTTGACCGCCACGATGGCGCCGACGGTGGCCCCGCTGCTCATCACCGCCGAGGCCGAACCCAGCCCGCCCTTCAGCGATCCGGCCTTGGCGCCATAGCCCGCACCAGCCGTGCCCAAGGCAAACCGGGTCGAGACGCTCTCGGCTGCCTGGATCGCCATGTTGCGATAGGGCGGATCGATACCCCAGTTCTTGTCGCCGCCGTTGGCCAGGTCATACAGGCTGACGGTCGGGACGATGGGCGAGCGGGGGATGCCGTCGATCTTGGGGCCGAAGCCGAAGCCGCGTCCCTGTGCGCCCAGCCAGGCGGTGATCGCATCGCCCGACCCCAGGCCATAGACCGAACCGCCCGACAGGACGATGGCGTCGACCTGCTGGACCAGGTTCTCGGGGCGCAGCACATCGGTCTCGCGGCTGGCCGGGCCACCGCCACGCACATCGACGGCGGCGGTCGAAGGGGTATCTGCCAAGATGACGGTGACGCCGGAGCGCACCTCGGCATTCTGGGCCTGGCCGACCTTCAGTCCGTCCACGTCGGTAATCAGGTTCAGCGGGCCGGGACGACCGCCGCCTGCGTCCTGAAATCGTGTTGCTCCGGACAACGAGGAACGAGCGAGAGCGGGCGTGGTCGCGGCCAGGCCGCCGATCAGACCGAGCGATCCCAGGATGGTCCTGCGGTTCATGGCGTCGTCTCCTCGATGATGGGGGATGAAGGGGTCGCCTGCTCCAGGGCGGCGATGTTGCGGTGCAGATCGGGCGTCGCGGCCAGCAGGCGGCGGGTATAGGCGTGGGTCGGGGCGGCAAAGACGCGGGCGGTCGGGCCGGTCTCGACGATGACGCCGGACTGCATCACCAGCAGCCGGTCGGTGACCGCGCGCACGACAGTGAGGTCGTGGGTGACGAACAGATAGGCCAGCGACAGCCGCACGGACAGATCGGCCAGCAGGTCCAGGATCTGGGTTCGGATCGACACGTCCAGCGCCGACACCGCCTCGTCCAGCGCCAGGATCGAGGGTCGGGTGATCAGGGCACGGGCGATGGCGATGCGCTGGCGCTGTCCGCCCGAAAACTCATGGGCATATTTGTCGCCGTCCGCCGAGGTCAGGCCAACCTGATCCAGCATGGTATCGACCTGCCGGCGGGCCGCAGACGAATCGGGTCGATCGGGCGACAGGTTGAAGTTTTCGGCAATCACCTGATGCACGCGCCAGCGCGGATCGAAACTGCCATAGGGGTCTTGAAACACCATCTGGATCTGGCGGCGCAGGACCAGCAGGTCTGCGCCGCGCGCGCGGCCTATGTCCTGGCCCCCGACCAGAACGCGCCCGGCTTGGGGCGTATCCAGCGCCATGATGGTGCGCAGCAGGGTGGACTTGCCGCAGCCGGATTCGCCGACCAGCCCGACGCTCTCGCCCGGCTGGATCGAGAAGCTGACATCATCGACGGCACGCAGGCCCTGACGCTTTCCAAATAGTCTGTGCGGACCCGGATACTCACGGACCACACCTTCGACGCAGAGCACCGGCGAGGCGTCGTTCTGCGTCGCCGCACGGCGGTCGGGAACATGGGTGGCGGCGGCCAGCAGGCGACGGCTGTAGGCGTGCGTCATCCCCCCGGCGATCCGTGCGGCCGGGGCGACCTCGACGACCTCCCCATCCTTCATCACCGCGACACGGTCGGCGGTTTCGGCGACGACGGCCAAGTCGTGGGTGATCAGGATCAGGCCAATGCTGTCCTCTTTCACCAGCCGCTTCAACAGGTCCAGTATCTGGGCCTGGGTGGTGACGTCCAAGGCCGTGGTCGCCTCGTCGGCGATCAGTAGGCGCGGCGTCAGGGCGATGGCGATGGCGATGGCGACGCGCTGGCGCTGGCCGCCCGACAACTCGTGCGGATAGCGATCCAGCGGAAACCGATCGGCAGGCAGGCCGACCCGATCCAGCAGCGCGCGGGCGGCGTTCTTGGCCGATTTGCGACTGCCGCGGCCGTGAATGCGGATCGTTTCCGCGACCTGATCGCCGATGGTCATCAGGGGGTTCAGCGCCGTCATCGGCTCCTGGAACACGATGCCGATCTGGTGGCCCCGCACCTGGCGAAGGACGGAGTCGGGGGCGTTCGAGATCAAAGTGCCGTCCAGGGTGATCGTGCCGGTCATCCGCGCGTGCTGCGGCAACAGACCCAGCACCGCCAGCGCCGTCATCGACTTGCCAGAGCCGGATTCGCCGACCAGACCCACGACCTCGCCCGGCGCGACGGACAGGGAGATGGATTTCAAAACCGGGGTGTCGCCGATGACGACGCTGAGGCTCTGGATATCGAGACCGCTCATCCGCGACGCTCCCGACGCAGGCGCGGGTCCAGCCAGTCGCGCAGACCGTCGCCCATCAGGCTGAGACCCAGCACCACGGTCACGATGGCCAGGCCGGGCATGATGGCCAGCCAGGGCGCAAAGCCGATCAGGGTCTGGGCCTCGGCCAGCATCCGACCCCAGCTAGGCATCGGCGGCTGGGCCCCCAAGCCGACGTAGGACAGGCCCGCCTCAGCCACGATCCCCATTGCGAACTGGATGGCGGCCTGGACGATCAGCAGGCTGAGCAGATTGGGCAGGATGTGCTGGAGCGAGATCTCGGTCTTCGACTTCCCCGCGGTTCGTGCCGCAAGGATGAACTCTCGCGTCCACAGCGAAAGCGCGGCCCCGCGCGTCACCCGCGCGAAGACAGGGATGTTGAAGATGCCGATGGCGATGATGGCGTTCAGCGCGCTGGGGCCCGCCACCGCCGTGATCATCACCGCGACCAGCAGGGCGGGAAAGGCAAAGATCAGGTCGTTGGTCCGCATCACCGTCTCGTCGATCCAGCCCCCATGTGCGGCGGCCAGCAGGCCCAGCGGCGCACCGATGCCCAGACCGATACCGACGGCGACCAGGGCGACGGCCAACGAGTTGCGCGCCCCGACCATGATCATCGACAGGACGTCGCGCCCGAACGGATCGGTGCCGAAGGGATGGACGGCTGAAGGCGGCATCAGGCGGCTGGCGATATCGATCGCGGTGACGTCGAACGGGGTCCAGACGAACGACACCAGCGCCATCGCGATCCCCAGCGCCGTTAGGACGCCGCCGATCACTAGCGCCACAGAAGGGCCGGTGCGGCCTGGGGTTCGGGTCAAGGGGGTATCGGTCATCCGCGACGCGCCCTCAGCCGGGGATCGACCAGGACATAGGCCAGATCGATTAGGAAGCTGACCATCACCACCGCGAACACCAAGACCACGACCACCCCCTGGACCACGATCAGGTCGCGCTGGGTGATGGCCTGGAATACCAGCCGCCCCAGACCCGGCAGGGCAAAGACGTTCTCGATGATGATGCCCCCGGCCAGCAGGAAGGGGAACTGCAGCCCCAGGATCGTCAGGACCGGGATCAGCGCGTTGCGCAGGGCATGGCGCCACAGGGCCTGGTTTAGGCTAAGGCCCTTGGCTCGCGCCGTTCGGATATAGTCTTGGTTCAGCGTATCCAGCAGCGCGCTGCGTAGCACGCGCGCAAGAATGGCGGCCTGGGGCGCGGCCAGCGCAACCGCCGGCAAAAATAGCGATTGCAGTGCGGGCCAGACGCCGTTCTCCCATCCCGGAAACCCGCCAGCCGAGAACCACCCGAGCGTGATCGAGAACGTTAGGATCAACAGCATGGCCAGCCAGAAATTAGGCAGAGCGATGCCGATCTGGGTCACGCCAACCAGGCCGGAATCCAGCACCGAGTTGCGATGGCTGGCGGCGATGACACCGATAGGAAAGGCCACGATCAACGACAGGATCGTGGCCATCAATGCCAGCGGCCCGGAAACCGCGATCCGATCGGCGATCAATCCGCCGACGGCTACCTGATAGGTATAGCTGACGCCGAACTGGCCGCGGAACAGGTCGGCCAGCCAGGAGAAATAGCGATCCGGTGCGGACCCGCCCAAGCCCATCTGCTCGCGCAATGCCGCCACCGAATCCGGGCTGGCGTTGAGGCCCATCATATAGCTGGCCGGATCGCCGGGCACGACTTGCAACAGGACGAAGATGACCAGCGTCGCGGCCAGCAGCGTTAGGGCGTGGCCCGCCAGCCGTCGCAGCAGATAGGCCGCCCCGAACGCGCGCACGACATAGATCGCCAGGCCGATGCCCACGATACCGAAGACCCACCCCCACGGCAGGCGACTGACCTCGGGCGCAACCGCGTCGGGAGCCACAGCGGCCGAGCCGGTGAAATAGGCCCCGCCCACGACGTTGGCCGCGATCGGCGCATTGATCCACAGCCCGTTCAGATCGGCCTTCCAGATACCGATGCGCGAGGATTGCAGCAGAAACCCATTGACGGCGTCGTCCGCGATCCGGCGCTGCATGGACCCCAGCAACCGCATCCGCGTCGGTTCGTCCGTGGCAGTGTTCAGCTGGTCCAGCAAGGCCTCGAAGGCGTCGCTCCGGTAGCCGAAATAATAGTCGTCGCGGGCATAGATGTCATAGTCCATCGGCTCGACGTGTTCGACGATGGTCAGGTCGAACTGGTGGCGTTTGAACACCTGGTCCAGCCATTGCGCCCATTCCAAGTTCTCGATCTTGACCCGAATGCCGGCCTCGCCCAACTGGGCGGCCAGCACCTCTCCGCCGCGGCGCGCATAGGGGCGGGGTGGCAGGCGCAGCGTCAGGTCGATGCCATTGGGATAGCCCGCCTCGGCCAATAGGCGACGCGCGCGGGTGACGTCGTGCGGGTACAGTCCCGTCAAATCGACATAGCCGGGAGCCTGGCGCGAATAGTGGCTGCCGATCGGCTGGCCATAGCCGAACATGGCCCCCTGGATGATCGCAGGCCGGTCGATGGCATAGGAGATCGCCTGGCGGACGCGGACGTCGTTCAGGGGCGCGCTGCGATTGTTGATGCCCAGGATGACCTTGCCCTCAGACGCGCCGACGACGACGCGAAAGCGCGGATCACGCTGGAACTGAGCCACGTTTTCGGGCGACGGATAGTTGGGGAAGGCATCGATGTCGCCCGCGCTGATGGCGGCGAAGGCGGCGGTCGGGTCGCTGATGAAGCGGAACACCACGGTACGCAGCCGCGCCGCCGCCCCCCGATAACCCGGATAGCGCACCAGTGTAAGGGACTCACCCCTTCGCCAGCCCTGGAACCGGAACGGCCCGGTGCCGACGGGTTGCGCGGCATTGGTGGCGGCGCTTTCGGGGGCCACGATGACCGCGTCGCCCCAGCCCAAGAGGGTGGTCAGGGCGCTGACCGGGCGGGCCAGGGTGATCCGGACCGTCAGGGGGTCGATC
This sequence comes from Brevundimonas sp. TWP2-3-4b1, assembly GCF_049897665.1. NCBI lineage: Bacteria > Pseudomonadati > Pseudomonadota > Alphaproteobacteria > Caulobacterales > Caulobacteraceae > Brevundimonas > Brevundimonas sp. TWP2-3-4b1. The sequence continues at coordinate 5,929 of NZ_JAFCWQ010000036.1, forward strand.
ACCTCGACCCGGCGGATTGGCTCGAACAGCGCCTTCTGGGCATTGGTCGAACCCTCTGCCGTGATCCGGTCCAGCGAGAATTTGACGTCGGAGGCATCGAAGGTGCTGCCGTCATGGAAGGTAACGTCGCGACGCAAATGGAAGACATAGCTCAGGCCATCGGCCGAGGTTTCCCACGACTCAGCCAGGCCCGGCAGGACCGCCCCGGTCTGGTTGATGCGCGTCAGGCCCTCGAACACATTGCCATAGACGACCTCGTCGATGGCGGCGGCGGCCCCGCTGGTGGGGTCCAGATTGGGCGGCTCCAGCGGCAGGCCCAAGACCAGACGGTCCTGGGCCAACACGGGCGAGGACCAGCCGACGCTGCTCATGACGATCGCCAGGAGGCCGATCATCATGACGACGATAAGCCCCCTGGACAGGCGCGCGCGAGGCAGATGGGCGGCAGAGATCATCCCCGACTTTCTCGATCACGCGTGGGAGGAGGCCCGGGCAGTCTTACGACCGCACATCCTCAGTACTGATAGCTGAGGCGAATGCCATAGGTGCGCGGGCGGCCCGGCTGGGCGATGTCGGCGCTGGTGAAGAAGTTTCGGGTCAGGTCGTACTCCCCGTCGAACAGGTTGCGCACGAAGGCGGTCGCTGTCCAAGGCCCGGTCGAGGGGGCGAAGGTGAAGCTGGCATTGGCCAACCAGTATGCTGGAACATCGTATTTGACCCCCAGCCATGACGGATAGTCGTCGCGGTAGCTGTAGCTGAAGTCGGCGGTCAGCTCATAGTTTTGGACCGTCCAGTCATAGGTCGCCGAACCGGCATAGCTGACGGCCGGGAACGGGATTTCATCGCCCGACTTGTCTTTGAAGACCGCCCTCATGGCCGCGCGCGATGCCGGCACGTCAAGGTCGATGAACTCGGTATATTCGCCGTGCTTGTAGCTGACGGACTGGCTGATCCGCAGCCCATCCATCGGCCGGAAGGTGGCCTCCAGTTCCGCGCCATAGATTTCCGACGACGGGACGTTGGCGAATTTGCCGACCGGCCCGTTGACGCCGTAGACCGCCGACAGCACCTGCTGGTCGCTGTAGTCGTAGAAATAGGCCGCGCCGTTGATCTGGAGCGCGGGCGACGGGTCGGCCTTGAAGCCGATCTCATAGGCCAGCAGGATTTCCGGGTTGAACGGCTGGATGCCACTGACCTGGCCGGTGTTGTAGGTCGTGAAGCCGCCCGACTTGGCCCCACGGCTGAACGAGCCGTAGACCAGCAGATCGTCGCTGGGCTTGTATTCCAGCGCGAGCTTGCCCGTCAGTGGCGTCATCTCGGTGCTGACCGTGGTCGGCGGCAGGGCGGTGGCACCGCCGAAGGCGCTGCCGAAGCCATTCAGATCGCGCGTCTCTTCTTCGTAGCGAAGGCCGCCGATCAGTTTGAACACGTCGTTCAGCTGGTATTCCGCCTGGCCAAAGATGCTAGCCGACTTGACCTCCTGGGCATAGCTGACCTGGCCATAGGTGCCGAAGATGTGGATGAAGTCGGACGAATACCGCTCGTCCAGGTTCTGTTTCGAGAAATAGACGCCGACGACCCAGTTCAGCCGCGCGTCATCGTTGGAAGCCAGGCGAACCTCTTGCGACAGGACTTTGACGTCGCTGTTGAAGAAGGTGTCCGCCTCGACCGACGCACTGGAATCCCAGTCGCCGTATTCATTGCGATCCAGGGTCTCGTAGCTGGAGATGCTGGTGAAGCTGAGGTCGCCGAAGTAGCGATTGACGTTCAACGAGGTGCCGAACGAGGTGTTGTCGCGGCCCGGTTTGGCATTGACGCTGCGGCCTTGTTCGGCGGCAAATCGTGGTGAGAGGCCCCAGCCCGTGGCGCGGTGATCGACATCAGCCGGGATCAGCACGCTGCCTATTCCACCGCCGCGGGTTCTCAAATTGCTGAGCAGGTAAAGGCCCTCGTTCTCGGACTTGTCGATGCCGCCGTGGACATCCAGCGTGAAGGTCAGGTCTTGGGACGGGTCGAAGGTCACCAGGCCCCGAATGCCGGTGCGATCGGCGTCGCCCAAGGATTCGCCCGTGGTGCGATTGTACTGGAATCCTCCGCCCTGCTGGGTCGAGGCCGCCAGTCGCGCCCTGAGGTTGTCACTGAGCGGTCCGGAAACGAAGCCCTCGACCTTGACCGCATCGAAGGTGGCGTATTCGGCCAGGATGCCTGCGCTGGGCGTATCGGAGGGGCGGTTGGTGACGAAGCTGATGGCGCCACCCGTGGTGTTGCGACCATACAGGGTGCCCTGGGGTCCGCGCAGCACCTCGACCCGGGCGATGTCGAAGATCAGCCCCTGCGTCATCACGGGCACGGGATAGGCAACCTCGTTCACATAGACGCCGACGGTGGGCGAGTTGTTCGAGGCATAGTCCTGGAAGCCCACACCGCGCAGGCGGAACTGGGCCGCGCCGCCGCCAAAGGCCGGCTCGATCTCAAGGTTCGGCGTGGCGTTCTGAAGCTGGTTGACGTTGGTGATGCCCTGTTTGGTCAGCTCCTCGCCCGACAGCACGCTGAGCGCGATGCCCACATCCTGGGCCGCCTGTTCCCGGCGCTGGGCCGTCACGATCACTTCGTCCAGCACCGACGCACGTTCGGGATCCGAACTGCCGGGTGCCGTCTGTGCCGCAGCCGCCCCAGCCGCCGTCATCGCCACCGCCAGAACCGCGATGGACACCCCCAGATTGGTCTTTCGCATGGTCTTCTCCCCCGTGGCTTGGTCTAAGCCGCTTGCTGAATCGTTTCGGATACGCACCCAAGAATGTGTTCGATATCGCTTTCGGTGACGATCAGAGGCGGCGACAGGGCAATGGTATCGCCCGTCACCCGCACCAGTACCCCCTGATCGAAGCATCTGTGAAAGACTTCGGTCCCGCGTGCGCCCGGCGCGTCCGGTCGGGGCGCTAACTCGATAGCGGCGACCAGGCCCAAGTTGCGGATGTCGACCACATTGGCGGCATTGCCCAGGCCGTGGACCTGCTCTTCCCAGATCGGAGACAGCGTCTGCGCCCGCGCAAACAGGTTTTCGTCGCGGTAGATGTCCAGCGTGGCGATACCTGCCGCCGCCGCCAGCGGGTGGCCGGAATAGGTATAGCCGTGGAAGAACTCGATCCCCTCCCCACCGCCCTCGACCACGGTGTCGTAGATGTCGGCGCTGACACCCACGGCCCCCATCGGCACGGCCCCGTTGGTCAGCCCCTTGGCGCAGACGATCATGTCGGGGATGACGTTGAACCGCTCCGCCGCCGTGGCCGCGCCTAGACGGCCAAAGCCGGTGATGACCTCGTCGAAGATCAGCAGGATGCCTTCGCGCGCCGTGATCGCGCGCAGCCGCTCCAGATAGCCGATCGGCGGCACCAGGACGCCGGTCGAACCGGCCAGAGGCTCGACGATCACTGCCGCGATGGTTTCGGCCCCACGCAGGGCAATCAGGTCTTCCAGTTCATCGGCCAGATGCGCGCCCCAGGTCGGTTGGCCGCGCGAGAAGGCCGCGTGTTCGAAACTGTGGGTGTGCGACAGGTGATCGACGCCGGGCAGCAGGGTGAAGCCCGCCTTGTTGGCGTCCAGCCCGCCCACCGAAATGCCGCCGAAGCCGACGCCGTGATAGCCGCGCTGACGCCCGATGAAACGGGTGCGCTCCGTCTGACCCCTGGCGCGGTGATAGGCTTGGGCGATCTTCAGCGACGTATCCACCGCCTCGGAACCCGATCCGACGAAGAAGACCTTGTCGATGCCGTCGGGCAGGACCTCGACCAGACGGGTGGCGAGTTCGAACGCCTTGGGATGGCCCAGGCGGAACGTAGGCGCGAAATCCAGGGTCGCGGCCTGCTGGCAGATGGCATCGATGATGGGCTGGCGACCGTGGCCGGCGTTCACGCACCACAGGCCCGACGTGCCGTCCAGGATCGGGCGACCCTCGGGCGTGTAGTAGTGCATCCCCTCGGCCGATGCGAGCAGCCGGGGGTCGGACTTGTACGCCTTGTTGGCGGTGAACGGCATCCAGAAGGAGTCGAGAGCACCAGGTCTGTTGGACGTCATGGGTTCTCTTCATCAGTCGTTGGAGGGATTAGGCCGCTCGTCCGAAGACGCCGACAAGCCTGTTTCTTTCGTCACTCAACCTGTTGTAAAATAGCGGAGTTTTTGGACGCTGCACAGAATATCGATCATTCGCATCATTCCGGGGCCGGACGGCTTAGAGAAGGTTCGGTCATTTTAGAACGTCGGCGGCGTGCAGGCGCTGATGATAATGCAGGGCGCTGTGCCGGTATTGCGAAAACGGTGCGGCAGGGTGCTGGAAAACAGATAGCCGTCGCCCGCCTTCAGAACGCGCGTCTGATCGCCGACGGTGACCTCCAGCCGCCCCTCGACCACCAGTCCGCCCTCTTCGCCTTCGTGCGAAAGCGGCACGCGGCCGCTGTCGGCGCCGGGTTGATAGGTCTCGTGCAGGATCTGCAGGCTGGAGATGTGGCCATTGCCCAGCTGGCGATAGGCGACGTCGCCCTGTGAGATCGACGTCAGTTCTTCGGCTCTGAAAAAGACCTGTCCCGGCTGTGCGAAATCCTGGCTGAAGAACTCGCCCAGCGACAATCCGGCGGCGTCCAGCAGCCGCTTCAACGAGCCCACGGACGGACTGGTCCGGCCGCTTTCGATCAGCGAGACGGTGCTGGACGGCACGCCGGCCTTGCGGGCCAGCGCGCGCTGGCTGAGGCCCAGTTTTTCGCGAAGAACCCGTAGTTTGGGGCCGACGATATTGTCCATCGCTGTCCCGCCTGTCGCCTTCGTCAGCGCACGCCGTGCAGCAACGACCAGGTGGCGCGGGCCATGACCTTGGCGGCCGAGACCATGTCGTCGATGCCGACCCATTCGTCGGGCTGATGCGCCAGATCCAGGATGCCCGGCCCATAGGCGATGCAGTCCTTCAGCTTGCCGATCCGGTCGATATGCTTCTGGTCATAGGTGCCGGGCGAACAGACGAACTGGGCCTTGCGACCCAGCACCCGCTCTACCGCCTGGGCCGTCGCGCTGGCCACCGGACCGTCGCGGTCGGCCATGCTGGGGGCCACCTCGAACAGGTCGCGGATCTGATAGGCGAATTCCGGGCGCGTGTTCACCAGACCGTCCAGCAGGGCGACAATCTCGCCTTTCACGTCGTCCAGTTGTTCCTCGATCAAGAAGCGGCGATCAATCACCATGCGCGAGGAATCCGCGACACACGGAGCCGGTAGCCCCTCGAAATCCTCGCCCTGGCCGCCGTGGATCGAGTTGATGTTCATCGTCGATTGCCGCGCACCCTCGGGCACCACCGGCATATCGGAATGGCGCGCGGCCATCGCCGGATACAGCTTGTCCTCAAACGTCTGCATCACCGCATTCATGTGGCGGATGGCGGAATCGCCCAGGAAAGGCATCGAGCCGTGGGCGATCCGGCCCTTGGTCTCGATCTCGGCCCACCAGACGCCCCGGTGGCCGATGCAGACGCGATCCACGTTCAGCGGCTCGGGGATGATAACATGGTCCACGCGGGGTTTGGAGAACCAGCCGCGCTCGGCCAGATAGGCGACGCCACCATAGCCGCCCGATTCCTCGTCCACCGTGCCCGAGATTTCCAGCGCACCGGGTAGATCCAGACCGGAATCGATCAGCGCCTCGACCGCGATAATCGAGGACGCCAGTCCCCCTTTCATGTCGCACGCCCCGCGACCATAGACGCGGCCGTCCCGAACCACGCCCTCGAACGGATCGACGGTCCAGCCGGACCCGGTTTCGACCACGTCGATATGGCTGTTGAAATGGACGCAGGGGCCGGGCCGCGAACCTTCCCACCGGGCCATAATATTGATGCGCGGAAACTGGTCGGTGTCGCCCGGCGCGCCATGAGCGCGGACATATTCGATCTGGAACCCGCGCGCCTTCAGCCGGTCGCCGATGTATTCGGCGCAGGGCCGATAGGCGTCGCCCGGCGGGTTGATGGTGGGAAAGCGGATCAGGTCGCGCGTTAGCTGGACCAGGTCGTCGGTCCGCTGTTCGATCCGGTCCATGACGGGGGCAAGGACGTCGGTCATACGGGGTTACTCGTCAGCTCTGGGGATGAAGAACGATCCAGGGCCGCCAGGATCGCGTCGGTCATGGCGGCGCTGGATACGGACGGCCGTCCAGCGGCGATGTCGCGGGTGCGGACACCGTCGGCCAGCACGGCGCGCACCGCACGCTCCAGCCGATCCGCCGCGTCTGACAGGCCCAGCGAGTGACGCAGGCACAGGCCGAACGACAGGATGGTGCCAATGGGATTGGCCACGCCCTGGCCCGCGATGTCGGGGGCCGAGCCGTGGATGGGTTCGTACAGGGCGCGCGGCCGACCGCTGGCCATCGGAGCCGACAGCGACGCCGAGGGCAACAGACCCAGCGACCCGGTCAGCGCCGCCGCCGCATCCGACAGGATGTCGCCGAACAGATTGTCGGTGACGATGACATCGAACTGGCGCGGTTGCCGCAACAGCTGCATGGCGCAGTTGTCGGCATACATGTGGCTGAGCGCCACGTTCGGATAGGTGGCGGCGACCTCGGTGGCCACGGTCCGCCACAGGGCCCCGGTCTCCATCACATTGGCCTTGTCGACCGAACAGACGCGGGATTGGCGTGTGCGGGCGATCTGGAAGGCGACGTGACAGATGCGGGCGATCTCGGCCTCGGTATAGGCCTGGGTGTCATAGGCGCGGCGCGCGCCGTCGGCATCGATCGCCTGTCCGCGCGGCAGGCCGAAATAGACCCCGGCTGTCGCCTCGCGCACGATCAGGATGTCCAGTCCTTCGATCAGTTCGGCGCGCAAGGCCGAGGCGTCCAGCAGTTCGGAATAGCAGACGGCCGGGCGCAGGTTGGCGAACAGGTCCAGGCTCTGGCGCAGACGCAGAATGCCCATCTCGGGCCGCGTCGCGCGCGGCCGGTCGTCCCAACGCGACCCGCCCACGGCCCCGAACAGGATGGCGTCGCTGGCTCGGGCCTGGTCCACCACCGCGTCGGTGATCGGCGTGCCGTTGGTATCGATCGACGCACCGCCGACCAGGCCTTGGGTGATCTGGAAATCGATATCCAGCTCGGCTCCGAACCGTTCGACGACCCTCAGCGTCTGGCCGACGATCTCTGGCCCGATGCCGTCGCCGGGCAGGACCAGCAGGCGGAACGAGCGATCAAATGCAGCGACCACCGTCCACCTCCAGCGCCACACCTGTGATCATCGACGCATCGTCCGAGCACAGGAAGGCGGCGGCCGCCCCCATGTCGGCCGGGGTCGAGAACCGGCCAAGCGGGATCGACGCCAGGAATTTGGCCCGTACCTCTGGCGTGTCGTCGCCCATGAAAGTCTTCAGCAGCGGCGTCTCGCCCGCCACCGGGTTCAGCGCATTGACGCGGATTTGTGATGGGGCGAGCTCGACCGCCATCGCGCGGGTGGCGGTGATGACCCAGCCCTTGGACGCATTGTACCAGGTCAGGTTGGGACGCGGGCTGACCCCGCCGGTCGAGGCGATGTTCAGGATCGCGCCACCGCCCGCCGCCTTCATTAAAGGCACAGCGTGACGAGCGGTCAGGTAGATCGACCGGACGTTGACGGCGAACAGCCGGTCGAAGTCGTCCTGTGGCAAGGTTTCCAGCGGCTGGGGCGTATGGCCGATGCCCGCATTGTTGACCAGGATATCGACACCCCTGAAGGCGACGACCGTTTCGGTAAACAGCGCTTGGACCTCGGCGGCATCCGATATGTCCACCGGCAGGGCTAGGCAGGCCGAACCCAGTTCCGCCGCCAAAGCCTGGGCGGCCGAACCGTTGCGGTCGGCGATCACGACCCGCGCGCCCTCGGCTACGAAACGCCGGACGATGCCCGCACCAAAGCCCGAGGCTCCGCCGGTGACGATCGCAACCTTGCCGTGCAGTTTCAACGCCGCCCCCTCATCCATGATGCGCCGCTACGGTCTTCAGGGTGGAGAAGCCGTACAGGGCCTCGAACCCCTTTTCGCGCCCGTGACCCGAGCGGCCGACGCCGCCGAACGGCAGTTCGACTCCGCCCGCCGCGCCATAGTTGTTCAAGAACACCTGACCGGCCCGCAGACGCCGGGCCATCCGCATCTGGCGGCCGCCATCCGCCGTCCAGACGCCGGCGACCAGGCCATAGGCGGTGCCATTGGCGATGGCGATGGCCTCGTCTTCCGTATCGAACGGGATGACGACGACGGCGGGGCCGAAGATTTCTTCCTGAGCCAGCCTATGACCGGGAGCCACGTCGGCGAAAAGCGTGGGCCGGACGTAGTGACCGCCGTCGGGAATGCCCGCCGCCAGCTCGCCCTCGGCCGCGATCAGCCCCTCGGCCCGGCCCAGGTCCAGATAGTCCGACACCACCGCCTTCTGGCGTGCCGAGATCAGAGGACCGAGGTCGAAATCGGACATGGCGGGGCCGACGCGAAGCGCACGATAGCGTTCGATCAGACGGGCCAGGACGGACGAATAGACCCCGCGCTGGATCAGAATACGCGACCCCGCCGAACAGGTCTGGCCCGCGTTCTGAATGCCGGCATTCACCAGGAACGGCAGTGCCTTTTCGGTGTCGGCGTCGTCGAACACGATCTGCGGCGACTTTCCGCCCAACTCCAGCGTGACCGGCACGGCATTGGCGGCGGCCGATCGCTGGATCGTCATGCCCACCGCCGTCGAACCGGTGAACGACAGGTGTTTGACCCCCGGATGCCGGGTCAGCGCGGCACCCGCGACATCGCCGCGTCCGGTCACGACGTTCAAGGCACCCGCAGGCAGGCCGGCATCCGTAGCGATGCGCGCGAAGGCCAGCGCCGTCATCGACGCTTGTTCGGCCGGCTTCAACACTGTCGCATTGCCCATCGCCAACGCCGCGACGACCGACCGACCGATGATCTGCATCGGATAGTTCCAAGGCACGATATGGCCCGTGACGCCGTGCGGTTCCCGCAGCGTATAGACGGTATAGCCGTGCTGGAACGGGATGGTCTCGCCATGGATCTTGTCCGCCGCGCCGCCATAGAATTCCAGATAGCGAGCCAGGGCGAGGGCATCGGCACGCGCCTGTTTCAATGGCTTGCCGACGTCGTGGGCCTCCAGGTCGGCCAGCATCCCGGCCCGCTGGAGCACGGCTTGGCCGATCCGGCTGAGCACCCGGCCCCGTTCGGCCGCGGCCATCTGGCCCCAGTCCGAATCCAGCGCGGTTTGTGCCGCCCGGACCGCCGCATCGACATCGTCGGACGTGCCCGAGACCAGCTCGCCCAGGATTTCGCCAGTCGAGGGATCCTCGACCGGCAGGACGTCGCCGCCGCTGGATGGCACCCAGCGGCCGCCGATCAACAGGGCCTGTTCAGGAACGGAGATACGCATTGCGAAGATTGGGCGTCATCGAGCCACAGACAACAAGCCCTTTTCTGTGATCGGGCAACCCATTGATTTCACGTCATCGATCCCGTTAGGTTTGTTCGATCGACAACACACGCAACATCGGAACCTGGCCATGAGCATCGATGTCGGCAGCAGGCTGAGGTTCGTCCGGGAACGGCAGGGTCTGTCGCAGCGCGAACTGGCCAAGCTGACCGGCGTGACCAATTCGACCATCTCCCTGATCGAGGCCAGCCGGATGAACCCGTCGATCGGGGCGCTGAAACGCATTCTGGACGGCATTCCGATCGGCCTGTCGGAGTTTTTTGCCATCGAGCCGAACGCCCCGTCGCGTGTCTTTTATGCCGCTGGCGAACTGACCGAGATCGGCAAGGGTCCGATCTCGTATCTGCAGGTGGGCGAGAGCCGGTTCGGGCGCAGTCTGCAGATCCTCAGCGAGACCTATGAACCGGGGGCCGATACCGGGCGGGTTCCGCTCACGCACGACGGCGAGGAGGGTGCGGTGGTCATCAGCGGTCGGCTTGAAGTCACAGTTGACGGGCAACGTCGCGTTCTGGGGCCCGGCGACGCCTACTATTTCGAAAGCCATAAACCTCACCGCTTTCGCTGCGTCGGTCCCGATCCGTGTCGCCTCGTCAGCGCCTGCACCCCGCCAAGCTTCTAGAAAACAAGGATGCATCTAGCGGAGACGAGTTGCCGCTGGACTGCACAGCACCGCCACACACTGTGGATCGGCGTCCAGAGCGGAACCCCCTCGCTATGCAGGTAACCAACTGAAGTGAATGGTGAAGGCTATCCGACGGGGGGGCCCGGACGGTGCCGATGTCATGCACGTCACTGCCCGAACAGTCATTTAAGTCAGCTAGGCTCAGGACCCATTAAAGGGATTCCCCGCGGGGCTTTGACCTGATTCACTGGAGGCAGGAGGAGCCTGTCATGAGTGATCTGTTCTGGCTGACGGATGTCAATCGGCGTCCAAAAGGGACCCCCTATAGGCGTGCAATAGGGACCCCCTTTTGGTGTTCGGGATGGACGTCACGAGCGCACCGCTTGCGAGGGTTGGGGCGTAGGGAGGGCGTAG
>NZ_JAFCWQ010000037.1:0-14732 GCF_049897665.1 Brevundimonas sp. TWP2-3-4b1
GGCAGTTCATCCGGGCTGACCCGATTGTTGGCCACGAAGTTAGCAACGATGCCCGTGGTCATGGCCAGAAGCGCGGAATGATCGGTGTCAGCCATGCGGGCCTCCGGTTGGAAAGAATAACCTTGATACCCCTGAAATCGTCCTAGCGACAAACGCTCAACGCCTAGCACCCGGCACGCCCGTCGCTCGCTCATCGCGTAGGTCGACTGCAAGTGCGCCGCCGCTGCCCGATAGCCGGCGGGCGTCACCAATTTTTTCCCAGCAGATCCTTCAGCGCGACGTTGTCCAACATCGCGTCCGCCAACGCTTAAAGCCTTCGAGGATATGCTTGATGCTGTTGTGTGCGCTTGCCCGAGGCACCCCTGCCAACAACCGCTCCGGCTGACAACATCGGCCTGCCGCATCTTGGATCAGGCAATAGAATGCCCCCATTGCAAAGCGACGGGGGCATGCAGGCTGGTGGATACTATCCGGAAGTGGCCGGGTCGCGGGTATACTCAGGACGCCACGCGCGCCTTGAGGATGGTCAGGCAGGCGGACTTCTTTTCTGACAATGCCGGGTCGGTGACGGATTCCACCGCAGGAGTCAGCGCGTCGTAGTAGGCGGCGTACCATTCCGGGGTTTGCTCAATCCCTGCAGCGGCGCAGACCGCTTCCGTGCTGAGCATCGGGTCCCGTTCATCGAGAAGTACAAGAACCGCCGAAGGCTCCACGACCATAGCGGCCTTCAGGGCGTCCTGGATCTCGTAGCTGGTCGCATTCTCCGTCCCAGGAATCAGCGCAGGCACGAGTGCCAGCCATTCGGCAGCTCCAGAGGCGACGCCGGCCATGACTGTTGTCCACCGTGTCTTTTCGCCGTCGCCATAAAGGGCCGCCACGGTGGGCTGAGCGCCCTGCGCAGCGACCATGGCGGTCACTTCGGCTGGGGTGATCGGCTGTCCGCCCGAAAATAGTACGGTCGCAGCGGCTGTATAGGCCGCCATCGCTTCGGAGGGGGACGTCTGAGCGGGCGCTTCGACTGCCTTGGTTTCCGGCTGAGAGCAGGCCGCCAGGGTGGCCAAGGTGGCAACGATGAGGAATGCGCGGCTCATGCTTGTCGTTCTCCAGTGATCTTGAAAAGCAAAGCTTGCGTTAGCATGGCCTCACCCCCTCCACCAAGGCGACGGCCGCTGCGCGGTTAGATAAACCGACTTATCCCAACGCACGCGGATCGTCTTCCGGAACCGCGGCTGGGTTGAGTGGGGCGTCGGTGTTGATGCTGACCCTGTGTTTCCCGTGGCCGAGGCCCTGCAACCGCCGCGAAGCCGACCCACCTCAGAACCGCCGGAGCTTTAGTGGCCGACCCACGTCGTCTTCAACGACCGAAACGGGTCGGGAACGTCTATCCAGATCGTCCCCGGAAGCGGACATTCGTAACTACGCCCGAGGGTCGTTAGTGGCCCTCCATCACGTCACCTGATTCATGGATCGCGATCAGGTAGAAGCCATATGGGAGTCGGCCAACGCTGACAGTGGTTTACACGGCTTCGTGACCGGTTAGGCTGCCTTCACCGCTCAGCCGCGGGGGAGGGAACTATCGTGAGATTGCATCTGCTAGTGGCCGCCGCGGTGTCCGCGCTTGGCCTCGTCGCCTGCCAGCCCGCTGAAACGCCTGTCGCGGACAACGCCGAAGAGAACGTTGTGCTGGATGAGGCATCGGCGCTCGATACGCCCATCGTACTGGCCACAGAGGGCTTGTCCGCCGGAACCGGCAAACTCATCGCCCTCGGAGCCCCCTACGACGAGGCGGTCACCTTGGTCACAGGCGCCCTGGGCGGGGCGACCCCCGTGGAGAATACGAACAATGAGTGCCCGAATGGTGCCATGAGATACGCCCGATGGGATGCCGGCCTGACCCTGTTGTTCCAAAACGAAGCACTGGTCGGCTGGGAAAGCACAGGTCCCGGCCTGACCACCGGAACCGGCGTCCACGCCGGATCGACGGTCCAAGAACTCCGCGCTGCTTATCCAACGGTCGAAATTCAGGAGACCACGACACCGAGCCACGTCTTCCTGACCGAAGACGGCCTCTACGGCCCGCTAAACGGGGCCAAGACCGCTGTGGTCTCAATACGCTCGGGCACGAACTGCGACGCCAGCTGATCCCACCGGATGGGCTGGTTGGGGTGGAAAGCTACAACCACCGCTCAGAACGGCAGGCCCGTTGGGTATCTGAGATGGTCGAGGGCCGACTGCGGCACCACGCCGATACGCCACCTGGAAGCCCCGCCTTCGATCGCGTTTGCAGGTATAGCGCAGGTCGGATTTATGGACGCGCCCACCGGAAGGCGCCGCAGCTCAGGAGCGTTGGAAACACCCCCTTAGTCCAGACTGGGAAGGGGGTGGGTCGGCCGACTTTCGAAGCCGCGGCTAGCCCTTCAAACCCATGCCAGCACTGGGTTTAGCCGGTCGGCTTGACTAGATTTCGTAATGCGGGGGTCAGGTGTTCGAGTCACCTAAGCGGCACCACCACTCCAGAGCCACTCTAATCAGGTAGTCGGCGGGCGAGCGGCGTAAGTGCCGCAACTCTGGGACGCCGCGTGGGTCCGGGCTGGGTGGCCTTCAGCAAGGCATGGGCTCAGTGATGGAGCCTGCCAAGCCGATTATCCGGACAGCCCCTGTCGTGTTGGCTATGCAATATCTCGAGGTTTCTAGCGTTTGCTGGATCCACGATACCAAAGTCGCTTAACACCATCAGGCGATGATTGAGAGGCGTGCCGAATGATCGATAAAGCGAAGGAGCCAGTCGGACCGACCCTGGTGGAGAATTCTCGACAGTCTAACGCTGATAGGCCTGATGAGGAAATTGAACGACTACGGGCTCTTTACGCCCTGAAAATACTGGATACGCCGCCTGAGCCGCGGTTCGATCGAATTACGCGTCTCGCGGCAAGGCTTTTTCATGCCCCGGTTGCGCTCATCAGCCTGGTCGACAGTCAAAGGCAATGGTTCAAGGCGAAGCACGGATTTGAGCCGGCTGAAGGTGCCAGACGCGATGCCTTCTGTAACCACGCCTTGATGCTGCCGGCCGGCAGCGTCATGGTAATCGAAGATGCCACGAAAGATCCTCGGTTCGCCCGGAATCCTTACGTGATCGGTGCCGAAAACATCTCCTTCTATGCGGGCGCGTTGCTGACAACTGCAGCCGGTCACAAACTCGGTACTATGTGTATACTCGACACCAAGCCGCGGCGGTTTCTCGATGAAGAACGTGCACTTTTACAAGAACTCGGTGAATTAGTCACCGAACAAATTGAACTAACGACTGAGAGATTTGCCGCAGACGAACAAAAGCGGTTGCTGGAGTTGGCAGAAACGGTTTCCCATACGGGCCATTGGCGTTGGACTGCTGACAACGAGATGTCTTGTTCTACAGAGGCTTGCCGCATATTTGGACTGGACCCCCACAAACCAGAAGCGTCCATTTCCTTACGTGACATCCCGGGGGCGTGGGACTCCGATCAAAAGGCTCGACTGGATGAGTTTGTGGCGGAAGTTATCGCTCAGGGGTCGAGTGACGAGTTCCATACCGTAATCTCGAGACCGGACGGAACCGTTCGTCAGATCGAGGTCACTGCGAGACGCCAACTAGACTCCGATGGAAAGGTCGAGGTCATATTCGGCGTGGTCCAGGACATTACGGACCGGCACCGGGAACTCGAAAGAATCAATCGCAGTGAAGAGCAATTCCGCTTTCTCGCCGATAACATGGGTGATGTCATCACCAGGCTGAAGCTCGACGGCTCTAGCACTTATATATCCCCCGGGATCGAGGGCTTGCTCGGCTATACTGCTGAAGAGATGGAGGGCAATCCAGCACAGGCCTTTATTCACGCCCACGATCGTGCGGACCTGCTAGCTACATTTGGGCTGATAGCGTCCGGGCAGCAGCGCGCGACGCTACAGACCCGTGCGTTGCACAAGGACGGCCGCGAAATCTGGGTCGAGTCGACCTTTCAAGCAGTGCTGGATGGGCAGGGGCGATCCCGAGAGATTATCGCGGTAATCCGCGACATGTCCGAACGTCGTGCTTTGGAAAAGAGTCTTACAGAAGCTCGAGATCGAGCGGAGGCAGCGGCGGATGCCAAATCACGCTTCCTGGCAAATATCAGCCATGAGGTTCGGACTCCCCTCACAAGCATCATTGGCTTTTCCAAGTTACTCCAGGCGCGTAAATCGCTCGGCGATGTTGAAATGCAGTGCGTCAATCGCATTTCGGTTTCTGGCCAGGCCCTGCTGACAATCATTAATGACGTACTGGATTATTCGAAGATTGAAGCGGGGGCGCTTCATTTAACTCACGAGCCGTTCGATTTACGTTTGGTTTTGCAGGAAACTGCCGAGATCGTAATGGGTCAGATTGAGAGCAAAGGGCTTTCCTACTCCGCCAGCGTGGACAAGTCGGTCCCGCAATTGATCTTGGGCGACGCCGCGCGATTGAGGCAGGTGTTGCTGAACCTGTTGAGCAACGCAGCCAAGTTTACCGAACAGGGTGGCGTTTCTGTGGGGGTTCAGATGCGGAGCGCAGCTGCTGACCAACCGACGGCGCTGGTCACCGTGAGTGATACCGGAATAGGTATCGATCCCGAGACCGTCGCCAAGCTATTCGAGCGATTTGTGCAGGCTGACGACTCGGCTGCTCGGCGTTACGGCGGCACCGGCCTCGGCCTCGCCATATCACGTCAGCTCCTCGAAATGATGGGTGGCCGACTGGGCGTGGATAGCGCTTTGGGAGAGGGCTCTACTTTTTGGTTTGAACTTCCCATTCTACCGGCTGAAGCAAAATGAGCGCATTATATATCCTTCACGTCGAGGATGACGAGAACATCCGGGCGCTGACCGAACTGACCTTCTCGCTCGCCGCTGACGGAACTGTCCGCACGGCGGCGTCCGGCGAGGAGGCCCTCGCGGCGCTTGAGAGCGGATACAAACCTGATGTCATCCTGCTTGATGTGATGATGCCGGGCCTCGATGGCCCGAAAGTGCTGGCACTCATCCGAGAGATGCCATTGCACTCAAGCACGCCGGTCATTTTTATGACTGCCCGGGCCCATGCACATCAGCGCGACCGTCTGCTTTCCCTGGGCGCTATCGGGGTGATCACCAAGCCATTCGATCCAACCACGCTGGCTGACGAGATCAGGGCTTATCTAGCCGGTATCCGTCCTTGAGCGACGCCATGGCGGCGCTTCAGCGACGGTTCCGTAGCCGGGCAGCAGCCGACCTGAACCGTATTGAGCGGTTGCGGGTCACCGAGCACACATCAACTGACCTCCAGCGGCTCGTCCACGATCTTGCCGGGGCGGCGTGTATGTTTGGCTATCCGGAGCTTGGTCAGGCAGCACTGGCCATTGACGATTGTTATGCGCGGGGAGAAGCCCCTGAAAGCGGCCTGTTCGATAGACTGGTCCCGCTCCTTAGAGAGGCCGCCTTCGACTAATTCAGGTTCGTGTTGCTTAAAAATGGGCGGACAGCCAGAAGCGCCTGGCTTCGATTGTTCACGCCCAGTTTTCGGAATATTGCCGACACGTGTTGCTTAACCGTTCCTTCAGTTATATTCAGTTCCGCACCAATTTGCTTGTTTAATCTTCCGTCCGCCATGGCGACGAGAATGCGGAGTTGGGCCGCGGACAGAGTTGCCATCTTACCACTGATGCCAGGCTGGGCCGTTTCAGTCTCGGATGGCTCGGCGAAAGGCGCTTCCCCCCTCAAGATATCGCCCACAGAATTGACCAGGCTGCTCACCGGTTGCGACTTGCTGAGGTATGCCGCTACGCCGAACGTGCGCGCCATCGCGATGGTGTGCGCGTCTGCGCGCGCCGAAACAATAGCGATCGGCGTGTTCGGCAGCAGCTGCTGAAGGCGAAGCAGGGCGCTGAACCCCTTCGCGTCCGGTAACATCAGGTCGAGCATCACGAGCTTGATCCTCGCCGCGTTCGCCCGCGCATAAGCTTCTGCAGCCGTCGCAGAAGTGACGCGCCCGACTTCGAGATGCGGATAGGCCAGACCGATCGATAGCTGGAAACCTTCTCCAACCAAAGGATGGTCATCCACAATCATGACAATCCCGCGCATGGAGTATCCCAGTAGCTATCCGCGCAAGTGGTCTGCCAACCCGTATGAGCTTCTTCAGCCTAATTCAAAGTGAACCTATAACTTTAGTCCGGTTTGAGCCGATTTGGTCCTCCCCGCGGTGGACAGTGTGGAGGGCGCGGCAGACTGAGCGCCAGTCCCAATCGTGATCGCCATTCCAAGGAAACCATCATGTCCAAGCTCGTTGCCGCTGCCGCCTTCGCCGTCCTGTCCTCCGCAGCGATCGCTGCCCCCGCAATGGCCCAGTCGACGGCCTCGACCACAGGCACGGGATCGATCACCGTCATTCGCCCCCTGACGATCACGAAGAATGCCGACCTTAAGTTCGGCACCGTCGTCCGCCCTTCGACCGCTGCCGGGTCGGTTGTCGTAAGCGCTGCTGGTGCCCGCACTGTCTCCGGCGGCGTTGTCGCCTTGGCATCGGGTGATACACCTCAAGCCGCGCAATTTACCGTCGACGGCGAAGGCGGCCAGTCGATCTCGGTCACCATTCCGGCAACCTTCACAATGGCGAATGGTGTCGACAGCCTGACTGTGACCACCACTAACAACCTGGCAGGCTCCGCAGGCGCGCAAACCCTGAGCAATGCCCTGGGTTCGGCAGGCACTCTGTCCTTCCGTGTCGGCGGCAGCGTCCCGGTCGCCTCGACCACCAACACGGGCGCCTACACCGGCACCTTCACCGTCTCGGCAGCCTACAACTGAGGCAGATCGGCCGCCCCCGAGCGGTCTTTTCGTTAACGTCGCTGGAAGCGATGAGCGTTAAGCCTCGCTTCCAGCACAGTGTTGAGGGACCAGATGTTCAGAGCCGCAGTCGCCGCCACCCTCGCCATACTGACCATTGCGCTCGCCGGTCCGACGGCCGCACAGGTCGGTGCCGACCTGAACATTTCACCGCGCCGCGTGACGTTTGACGCAAACGAGCGCTCGGCCTCAGTCTATGTCTTCAATCAGGGCGACGCCCCGGCGACCTATACGGTCGAACTGGTCGATCGCGTGATGCGCCCCGACGGTCAGATCGTTGCTGCGGCAGACTCTCCGGATGTTGGCGCTCCCCGATCCGCAGCCGCATTTATCCAGCACACGCCGCGCCGCGTCACCCTGCAACCGCGTGAGAGCCAGGTGATCCGCCTGCGTTTGCGACCACCCGCCTCGGGCGAGTCCGCGGAGTACAGAACGCACCTGACCGTCACGGCCCTGCCGCCCGAGGACTCCGGCTTCACCGCCACGCAAGCCGCGAGCCCGGGCTCGGATGAGGTGTCCCTTCAAGTTATCGCTCTGTTCAGCGTCAGTATCCCACTGATCGTCCGGGAAGGTGAAGTCGATGTTCGCGCGGACATCAGCGCGCCCGTTCGCCTGCCTGCGGCCGAAAACGCCCCCAACGGTGCGCTCCAGCTTGACCTGGTTCGGCGCGGAGCGAACTCCGTGTACGGCGACATCGACGTCTATGCCGGACGAGGTGCACGCGAACGGCTGGTCGCCGTCGTCAGGGGCGTAGCCGTCTACCCCGAGATCGAGCGCCGTACCGTAATTGTGACCTTAGCCGAGCCGGTGGCCGCCGATGAGCCCATCCGGGTCGTCTACAAGGACGATGATACCCGGCCCGGCGCCACCCTCGCGACTGCGGCCGTCCCGGCCCAATGAATTGGAGACTCGCTGTGGTCGCCCTCGGTGTCGGACTGACCGGCTTGGGTTGCGCGGGCCATGTTCGAGCCCAACAGGTCGTCGCCGGCCTCGCTGAAGCCGCCACGCCGCAACCTTTTAGTCCCGACGATCTCCTGTTCATGGAGGTGGCGGCAGACGGCTATCAACTCGCCGAAACAATGAACGTCTACGGCTCGCGCAGCGGTGTGTTCGTCCCGCTCGGCGAGTTCGCCAGGGTGCTGGGCTTCGCCGTCGGTGTCTTCCCGAGCCAGGGGCGCGCCGAGGGTTGGGTGGGATCGCGGGACCGCGAACTTCGGGTGGATTTGCGGCAGGGCCGGGCTGTGGTCGATGGAAGAACCGTCGCGTTCGAGGCCAGTCAGGCGGCGATCTATGACGACGACCTCTATGTCAGGCTCGATCTGGTCGAACAGCTGCTGCCGATCCGTCTGCGGGCCGACATCAGCGCCCAGGTCTTGGCGGTGATGCCGACCGAGCCCCTGCCCTTCCAGCAGCGGCTGGCGCGCGACCGGCGCGCCGCTGGATTGCAAGCGGTAACCGGGCCGGAACAGGTGCTGATGGCTGTTACGCCCTATACAGCGTTCACACCGCCCGCCATCGACGTCAACCTCGGCGGCCAGGTCGCGCGGGACGGGTCCGACCAGACCCGCAGCTACGACCTGCGACTGGCGGGCGACCTTCTTTACGCTGGCTTTCAGGGCTTTATCGGTTCGGACCAAGACGGCGGCGTGCGCGATGTGCGCGTCCTGTTCGAACGCAAGGATCCCGGTGGCAGGGCGCTTGGCCCGTTGGGCGCGACCCGCGCGGGCGCAGGCGATGTCTTCACCCCGTCCATGCCGTTGGGGGCGGGCAGCGCTGGCGGACGCGGCGTCTACTACACCTCGGCTCCGCTTGAAGCGCTGGACCTGTCGACGCCGCTGGATCTCCGCGGCGAGTTACCGTTGGGCGAAGACGTCCAGCTGTACATCAACGAGGTTCTGCGCGCGACACAGGCCTCTGCCGCGCGTGGTCGCTACGAGTTTCTGGACGTGCCGTTGACGTTTGGTCTCAACACCATCCGACTGGTCTTCTATGGCCCGCAAGGACAGACCCGCGAGGAGGTCCGCCGGATCAATTTCGGCACGGGTCAGGTTGCGGCGGGCAGGTTTGTGTTCCGGCTCGGCGCTGTGGAGCAGGACGTGCCGGTGTTTGCCGTCGACGACAGGATCGCCGGGACCTCGACAGGCGAGGCCCGCCTGGCCGCAGCTTTCGACTACGGATTGAGTCCGTCGCTCACGCTCAGCGGGAGCCTTGCCCGCTATACGCCGCAGGATCGCAGCGCGCGGTCGGTCGGGGTGATCGGGCTGCGCGCTGCGCTCGGTCCCCTTGCGGCGCAACTCGACCTGGCGGCGGACAGCGAGGGCGGCACAGGCGGCACCCTCGGTCTCGCGGCCCGGCCTTTCGGCATCTCGCTTGTCGGCAGACACTCGGAATATGCTGGCGAATTCATCGACGAGACCCGGCAACTGGGGACGGGTGGAGCCGCCCTGACGCGTAGCACCGATCTGCGCGTCGACACCCAGCTGCCTTTGGGGCGTGGTTTCACACTGCCCCTGTCGGCCGATCTTCGCCGGCTGCAGCGCGATGATGACACGGATCTGTTCATGGCGGAGGTGCGGACCTCGGCACCGGTGGATCGCTATTATCTTTCAGGCGCGCTGGCCTATGAAAACGAGAAGGCTGGGGCGCTGCGATCACATCGCCTGGTCGGAGCGTTGGATGTCGCGACCCTGGTCGCGGCCCGCGCCCAGATCCGTGGAGGGGTGACCTACGAACTCCGGCCGGATCCGCGGCTGAGTACAGCCTATGCCAATCTCGACTATCAGATCAGCGAGCGTCGCGCTCTCAGACTGGGCGTCATCCGATCGCTGGGCGATCAGGGCAGCACGACAGTTCAGGCCTCGGGCCACTATCGCGGATCCCGCTTCGATGTCGCCGTGACGGCCGCCTATGAAACGGACCGCAGCGACTGGCAGATCGGCCTGCAATTCGGTTTCGGCCTGGCGTTCAATCCGTTCGAGCACGGCTACCGTATGGTCCAGCCGGGCGTGGCGGGCGGCGGTTCGGTCGCGCTCAACGCCTTCATCGACGCGAATGGCGACGGTCGGCGCCAACCCGATGAAGAGCCGGTTCCCAACGTCGTTCTCGAAACCCCTGCGGGTGCAGCCGTCACCGGCGTGGATGGGCAGGTGCTGGCCGCGGGTCTCGGCGACGCAGGCAGGGCACGCATCGGGATCAACCTCGAAGGCATCGACGATCCTTTCCTGGTCGGCGACGACATTATCGAAACCGTGCCTCGCCCGGGGCGGATCGCGGTCGTGGACTACCCGCTTCAGGTCACCAGCGAGATCGAGCTGAGCGCGCGCCTTCGCCGCGACGGCTCGGACCGGCCCTTGGCGGCTGTGGAACTGCGCCTTATCCCCCTGGCCGGGGGTGAAGTGGTCGCTGCGCGCACCGACCACGCTGGCGTCGCCTTTGTCGACGGCGTCCGCCCGGGTCGCTACAGAGTGACTTTGGAACCCGAACAGGCGCAGGACCTCGGCATGAGCCTGGAGGCCGCGCTCGAGTTGGTAGTGCCCCCAACGGGTGGCTTCGTAAGGGGCGGCGACGTTTTCATTCGCATCCGCTCACTGGAGACCGGCGCATGACACGTATTTTGCTCTTGTCCGGGCTGGCGGCGATCTTCCTGATCGCGACGCCGGCAGCCGCCCAGATCAGCATGTCGCGCTCACCCGCCACTTCGCCTGTGATCGGAACAGTGGTGCGGGGCAATGCGGCCACCACCTTTTCTGTCAGCACGGCCGGCGTGGTCACCCGCGTGTCCGGTGATGCGATCAGGCTGAGCTCCGCGTCGATCACCCAACCGACCGTCACCCTGACCTGCGGGACGAATTCCAACTGTCAGAATAGGGATGTCAGGGTCACAGTAACAGCGAGCGGCGCATCGGGCGCTGGCAGCATCACCCGGTTCCGGGTCGGTTCCCTGACAGGCGCGACCTATCGTACCGCCGCGCCGGCCGATGCCGCCAGCCTTGCCTTCGATCTCATGCCACTTGGCTCGCGGGGGTCGGCGACGTTCACCTTGGGAATGGATGTTCTTCTGGCAGCCGCCGCAAATAGCGGCGCAGACACATTTACGTTCACGGTTACGGCGACCTTCCTATGATACGTTCCTTGGTCCTCGCCGTAAGCCTGTGCGGCGTTGCGGCTCCCGCCTTCGCACAGATTGCCGAAATCCCGCCGAGCGCTAACGCGTCGCTGACGATCGAGCGGTCCCTGACGATCGCAGCCGTTCAGCCGATGAGCTTCAATCCGGTCTCTACGAGCACGGGCGTGGTCGTCACGACCCAATCGGGAACAGCCATCATCCGTGTCAGCGGAGATCCCGGCCGGGTTTATCGGGTGAATTTGCCGGCCGAGATCGTCGCGAGCCCGGGAGACCGGCCAGTCGATGTGTTAACCGTCATCAGCGACAACTCCGGCGACATCACCAGCAACCTGACGGCCCGAATGAACGCCGAAGGCTCCGACAGGCTGCAGATCACCGGTCTGTTAAGCCAGCCGTCAGGTATCGCCCTCACCAACGTCAGCGCCGCCGTACCGATCGGCGTCGATTACGAATAGCGCGCTTTAAGCAGACGGGCCAAAATCCCGAGCTATGCGAGGAGCTTAAACTGATCTTCCCTCGCCTCGCGCGCTGGCTTCGGTCGGTTCGCGGGGCGGGGTCTTTTTTTTTGGCCATGACACGACGGTCGGCTGCATCAGGTCCGCCGAGTCGATGGTCGGCCTCACGCACTCACAATCCGTAGGCCGGTTCGCCCGAGGCCATGCCTATAAGGCGGCCCATCACTGTGGAGCCGGACCATGGCTGTCGAGACCGTCTACATCGTCCAGGCCTACGTCCAGGGTCGCGGCAAGGGGCTGAAGGCAGAGCAGCAGCAGGGGTACAAGACGGCCGAGGAGGCGCGGCGTAAGGCTGAGCGTCTGGCACCGCTACGGCTGGGCGTCGTCGCGTTCGCTGCGTCGGCGGACACGGAAATGGGTGATTACGACGAGAGCCCGACGATCCTGTTCAAGTGCGGTCAACTGCCGCCACCTTGGAACGAGGAATAGGCTGGCGCTCGACCGTTGTGGTAGCCCTCTGATCCGCTCCGCCAACCCGTCGACGAGACCTCTTGATGATGACCGACCCCGAACGCGTCGAGGCCCTGCTCGATATGGTCGACCCCGCCCGTGCGGCGGCACCAAGCCGGGGGCCAGAGCTGGCGGTGTTGGGGCTGGCCGTCGCCAAGCCGAGGGGCGGCTATCAACCGACGAACGCCGGCCGGGTGTTGATCGGCAATCGTGGCAGGGCTTTCCAGCCGACGTAGGTACCCATGGCTTGCCTGCGCGAGCCGAAGCGACCGCCCAAAAGCGGACGTCCCGGACGTCTCAAACGGGTGGTGAGCAGACATTGGTGCTGATCACCACCACTCCCTCGGGACGATTTGATGTCTCCGTTAACCAGAAATGAGCAGCCCGAGTGCTTCCATCATCTCGATGAACGACGGTCGGAGAACTATTTTGGATTCTGGGTCAGAAAAACCAACCGCCGACTCGCCCCTGTCCGCGGAGTGGTCTTCGCTGGACGTCCGTGGTCTGGATCTGTCTCTGTCGGGATCACTCGAGGCGATGGTGAGGCTTGCCGAGCAAACTCACCCTGGCTGCGTGGCCAGCATCATGCTCGTGGACTCGGCCGGTGAGCATCTTCTTCTGGGGGCGGCTCCAAGTCTGCCGGAAATCTACAACCAGACGATCAGCGGGTCCGCCGTCGGCCCGGACGCCAACCCATGCGGCACGGCGGCCTTCGGCAACTACCTGGTCGTTGTCGAGGATATTCAGTCTGACCCGCTGTGGGCCAGGTTCAAATCCTTCGCAGCAGTGTTGGGTCTGCGTGCATGTTGGTCGCAACCCATCCGGGGCCAAGCTGGGCAAGTCCTGGGGGTAATCGCGTTTTATCACCGTGATGCTCGCTTGCCGACAGGCGAGCAGATTCGATCCATTCAGGACTTCTCGGTTCTGGCGGCAACCGTCATCGAAAAGCACGCCGAAAAAGCAGCGAAGGTCGAGGTTGAGCGACGCCTGTCCAAAACGTCTTTGCGCCTGAGCGAGCTGGAGGATCACGCCGAAGAGCACCAGCGTTCGGTCGCGAGGAGAGAGGAGTTCTATGGGGCAATCATGGAAATGATGCCGGCCCTGCTAGTCGTGAAGGAGGCCCGCACCGGCAAGTTTGTCCTCATCAATCGAGCGGCTGAGGTCGCCACGGGCCTGTCGTCGGCCGAGGCCCTAGGCAAGACAGTTCATGACCTGTTTCCCGCCGAAGAGGCGAAACGATCGTGGGACGAGGATCGGGAGGTCATTCTCAGCAAAGAGGTAAAGGTCGATCAGGGCGCGCTGGTCACAACCAGGGATCGGGGCGAGCGCTATTGGACGACGAGGAAGACCGCGACCTTTGAGAACGGTGAACCGGCCTATATCGTCACCGTAAGCGAGGACGTAACCGAGCAGCACCAGCTGAATCTTGCACTCGAGGCCGCCTTGTGCGCCGCCGAGGCCGCCGGGCGTGCAAAATCGGCGTTCCTGGCGAACATGAGCCACGAGCTTCGAACGCCCCTCAATGGGATTGTGGCGGCCTCGGACATTCTGACCCGAAAATGCAATCGCCGTGACCAGCTTGAACTGCTGGACATCATTCGCTCATCCGGCGAAACGCTGACGGCCTTGCTGGCCGATTTGTTGGACACAGCCAAGATCGAAGCCGGCGAACTCAAGATCAACAAGGAGATATTTGATCTACGACAACTAGCTGAATTCAATCACGAAAAATTCAAACTGCAGAACATAAATGCGGGCGTAAGCTATGAACTCGCGATCGAAGAAAGCGTTGGCAGATTTTATTACGGAGATCCGCTGAGGCTCCGTCAGGTCTTGGGTAATTTTCTCAGCAACTCCGCCAAGTTCACATCAGCGGGAAAAATTGTCCTTTCGATTGGAAAATCCGAAAGCGGGCTGATGCGGTTCTCCGTATCGGACACGGGGATTGGCTTTCCGCCGGAATTCCGGGACCGGCTGTTCAGCAGGTTTCAACAGGCGGATGAGACGATCACCCGCAAGTTCGGTGGAACCGGACTTGGCCTGTCCATCTGTCGGAGTCTGGCGGAAGCCATGGATGGCACTCTGGATTGCGAGAGCGAACCAGGACGGGGGTCGACCTTCTGGTTCGAGCTTCCGCTGGAGTCCGTCAGTGCTCCGGAACAGGCAGGCTCGATAGCTACGACCGTCGAATCCCCGGATCGCCCACTGCGGGTGCTCATCGCCGATGACCACCCCACAAACCGCAAAGTGGCCGAGTTGATGTTGTCCGGCGTGGCCGTCGTCGTGAGTGTGGTCGATGGACAAGAGGCCGTGGACGCCGCCTGCGCTTCGGATTTCGATATCATTCTAATGGACATGCAGATGCCGGTCATGGACGGCCTCACCGCCGTGCAGAAGATCCGAGCGTCTTCATCAAACTGCCGGGACGTTCCGATCGTAATGATGACAGCAAATGCGATGCGGGAACATGTCGAGGCCAGCCGGACTGCGGGCGCTGACGTTCACCTTGCCAAGCCGATCACCGCCGAGACCCTGTTTGCTGCGATGGACGAGGCCATGGAGAGGGTTGTCCCCGATCAGCAGAACGCGAATCACGGTTGAAAGCCGGTCCCAATATGGCTGGAGGCGGAATCGAGAAGAGTGGGGTGTGGATCGGCGTGGAAAAGGGACCCCGTTAGCGGGGTGATCGGCGTCGAATAAGGACCCCTCATTCCTGATGTCTAACGATGGCTGCTTGGCGGATGTCAGGCGGCGAGTTCGGGATG
>NZ_JAFCWQ010000038.1:0-14324 GCF_049897665.1 Brevundimonas sp. TWP2-3-4b1
ACGGCTCCGTGTACCAGGTCGACCCCACCACACAGCTGGTGCAGGCCGTCATTCAGCTTTTGACCTGAGGGACCGATGAGCAATCAAAGACTCTGGGCGCTCGCGCCCCTGATGGTCCTGTGCCTCGCGGGGTGCGGGCGGGACGCGGACAAGGCCGGGCCCGACGGCGTCGCGGCGCCCTCGAACCAGACGCTGGCGGCGGCCATCGCCGACGAGGGTGATCTCGACACGCTGGAGGGGGTCGTCAGGAACGGCGGCCTGTCCGAGGTGCTGGAAGGCAAGGGGCCCTATACCGTCTTCGCCCCCGTCAACGCCGCGCTCGGAACCGCGGGGTCCGAGCTCGCGGGCGAAGCCATGAAGGCCCAGAGCGCGGCCCTGTTGCGCGCCCACATCGTGCCCGGCGCCCTGACGCGGGCCGACATCGAGGCCGCGCTGGCGCGCGGCGGCGCTGACGGCGTCCAGATGCGCACCATGTCCGACGGCCTGCTGACCTTCTCGAAGGACGGCGACGTCGTCGTGGTGACCGCAGCGGACGGCGCGACGGCCCGTCTGACCGGGGCGGAAACGGTGGTGTCCAACGGGGTGGTTCAGCCGGTGGACGGGGTGTTGGTGAAGGCGGAGTAGGGGCTACCCAATGCCATCGAGCCGGGGTTGACCCTTCAGCCTGGCTGAGCGCTCGGGCCGCTGCTGGAGGAGCAGAAGGCCGGCAAGACGCGCTCGCGCCAGTTCGGTATGGTCGAGATCTCGCAGTAGGCGTTCATCGCCGCACTGAAGATGGATGAGGCTTGACCGCCGACCGGCGGTGGTAATCTCCGATGTCGAAACGCGTTTTCCTAGTTCTGGTTGGTGGTGTCTAGGTTCGATTGGCCTTGCCGTTTTACGCAGACAGGAGCGCTGCAACATGGTTTGTGAACGCGACGCATGGGTGGCGGAAGTCGATCGGGTGATGAAGCGCGATTGGTGCATCGACACGGCGGACGTGGGCCTCAGCGAGGAAGAGGTCGAGCGTTACTGGCGTGATGACAACCCGCCAGATTTGTTCGTTGCGTGGTTCGCCGAGAAGTATGATCTCGTCCGGTTTGAGCCGTTGCGGGGGGCGGTTAGGACAACTTAGCCCGCAGAACCTCATCGCGTTGGCGCAGTCGACTTCGAAAAGTTTCTAGCGTGACACCTTCGGCGGGATTAACTTCCTGTCCGGCGAAGTCCGCACAGGGGCCTGTCCGCAGTTCAAATGCGAGCTGTATCCTGAGGTTCTCTGGATCGATGCGAAGTAGTTGCAGGTCGAAGAGCGTGTGAATATCGGAGCGGAGCAGAAGAACATTGTCTGCTCGGTCGGTATGACTACCTAGATGCGGCACGATGTGTGCGGCTTCTAAAACTGCTTCGACGAACCAGCCTGATATCGCGCACCGACGTCCAAAACGTGTCAGGGCTTCCTTCCGAAAGGCTGCGCCGCCTTGGCGCACGACAATCTGAGCTTCAATCCGCCGCCGCGCATCCTCTGTGTTGATCAGATGGTCGGGTTCCGCGAAACCATGTTGGTCCATGCCAGCGATTGGATAGGTAGAGTCGGGACTTCCGTCCGTTGGGCCGGAGATCGATGCCTCAATCGCCGAATGGCTGGCTTCCTGCGCGAAATAGAACGCCCCTAGTTGCGAACAGAGGGCCACAAGATCCGATTGCAAAACTGCTTCATCCGGGATTTTACCTGAGGGATAAAATTTGGAGAGCGCAGTGGTCTTTTCATAGGCGGCTGCAAGCTTTTGCTTGCCCAACGAGACTCCCGATCTGACATCTCCAACCGCGATCGATCCGGTTTGAAGAATGCCCCGAGCCCACGTCATCAGCCTGTCAATGTCCTCCGGCCTGTGCGTTTGAAAGCTGCCGTCCTTCGGGGAGGTTGACCCGTGGCTCAGACATAGCGAGACGCCGGAGGCGTCAGCATGGAAGAGATAAACGAGATACCAACCTGTTCCCGGCTTGGGCGACATCCTTTGGGAGAAGATTCGAACC
This sequence comes from Brevundimonas sp. TWP2-3-4b1, assembly GCF_049897665.1. Taxonomy (NCBI): domain Bacteria; kingdom Pseudomonadati; phylum Pseudomonadota; class Alphaproteobacteria; order Caulobacterales; family Caulobacteraceae; genus Brevundimonas; species Brevundimonas sp. TWP2-3-4b1. Next base: position 2,014 of record NZ_JAFCWQ010000038.1, read on the forward strand.
CAAGGCACTTGTGATTTTCGACCGGTGGCGTCCCGGCCTTGAGTGCGGAGTTCAGTTCCATAGCTTCCGAGAGCACGTGTGATCGCGTCCGAATTCTCAAGAATTTTAGCAGGAAGAACGTCTCTAATCAAAACCCCGCGACGTTGCATCGCCGACGAGTTCAATGGTGAGTACTGGCGCTGGAGCGCTAAAATTTCTTCCAGTGTGGCGCGCATTGGTCCGTCCAGCTATTCGGACCTTCCTACCTTGGTTAGGAGTTTTTGGAAGGCTCCTACTTTAGGTTGGAGCTATGCGCGGCTAGGCGTGCGGCCGAAAGCGCCGCTCCGTCGCCCCTGTCGTGCTCTCCGTTGATCTTAAGGAATGCTCCCCTACGGCGTCTTGGCTGCCTCTTGCCGGGGGAGGATTGCGATACCCATCAACGGATCGTCCGATTTCGCCTTACGGATCAAGGTCCGGGATTTTTTAGAGCCTTTATCCGCGCAGGCCCTCCCGGCGGCCGCACACTGTCGGCATGGCCAGAGCGACACCCGAAGCCCCCGCGACCTATTTCCGTCTCTCGGACGAGACCTGGGCCCTGATCGTCGAGGAGTACGCCAACGGCGCCACGGCGAAACAACTGGGCGCGAAGTGGAAGGTGGCGCCCAACTCCGTCTATCGTCACGTCAGCGCGGCGAAGATGACCAAGCGGGACTGCGGCGACCAACGGGCGCGGGCGCACGCCAGGTCGGTGACGCTGGCGGCGAAGGCGCGGGACGCGAAGCTGGGGCCCCGGGGGGAGACGGTCGAGCCGGCCCTGACCACCCTGTTCGCCCCGCCGCCGGACGACGACCCCGACGCGACCAGCGCGATCGCCCTGGCGCGGCTGGCGACGCTGGCGTCCGGGCGGGCGATGAAGTCACGGCTGTGGATCGAGGCCAAGGCTCTGGCCGGGCTGGCGGAAGCCTATGCGAGGCTGGGCGCGGCGGGGGCCGATGACTGGGCCGGGAACAGGCCGTCGCCGCAGGACGAGGCGGCGCTGGCCTATGTGCTGGAGCGGCTGGAGGCGGAGGATCGCGACGCCGAACGCCTGCGCGAGATCGAACGGGAGGGGTGGTCGGAGGCCGGATGACGGGGGGTGCGACCGCTGGCCGTGACGATGTCGGCAAGCGGCTTGCCCTTTGGCGCGGCCAACGCCTAGTCTGGATTGTGGCCGAAACGTGCGGCGCGGGAGTGGTGTAGCGTGCGCGGCGAGTTTGGCATTCTTCTGGCGCTGGTGATCTCTCTGGCGGGAGCTCCGGTCTCCGCCCGGTCCGTGCCGGCCCAGTCCGTTTCGGCCCCGGCCGTGCCGATCTTCCAGCCCGGCGCGCCGGGACAGGCTTCGCGGATCGTCACGCCCGAGGCGGCGCGGGCCCTGGGGCGCACGACCTTCACTGCGGACGACGTTCGCTTCATGCAGCATATGATCGTCCACCACGCCCAGGCGGTGGAGATGGTCGAACTGCTGCAGACGCACGGGACCGATCCGACTGTGGGCCTGATGGGCCGCCGCATCGCCCTGAGCCAGGAGGCCGAGATCGCGCTGATGCGCGGCTGGCTGGCCGAGCGGGGGCAGGCCGAGGCCATGACCGACATGGCGGGGATGCACGCCGGTCACGGCGGCATGGATCACTCGGCCCACATGAACCCCGCGGCCGCCGCGCCGGATCCGGACGACGTCGCACCGATGGCCGGCATGCTGACGCCGCGCCAGATGCGGACCCTGGCCGAAGCGCGGGGGACCGCGTTCGACCGCCTGTTCCTGACCGGCATGATCCAGCACCATCAGGGCGCGCTCGACATGGTCGACGACCTGATGACCCGGCCCGACGCGGCGAACGATACGATGCTGTCCGACTTCGCCGCCGCCGTCGTCGCCGACCAGCAGGCGGAGATCCTGCGCATGCAGTCCCTGCTGTCCGACCTTTGAACCCCGAACTCCAGACCCGAGAGATGTCCATGACCCTGCGCAAGACACTGCTTTCCACCGTGGCCGCCCTGGGCGTTCTGCTGGGGGCCGCCGCCGCAGCGGCACAGCAATCGTCGGGCCCGGGCGAGCTTCAGGTCATTACCGCCGACGTGCGTTCGAGCCTGTCGGCCGGATACGATGACGCCGGACAGGCGGCGCTCGGCATGGCGCTGGAAAGCCACACGCCGCACGCGCCGGGCTTCGGCACATCGGAGACCCTGTTCTCGCCGCCGAAGACCGACGAGGAGCGCGCCGCCATGCGAGCCGCGGCCGAGGGCAACAACGCCTTCAGCGTCCTGGGCATGGCGAACTCGGACATGGCGATGTCGAACGGCCGGCTGTTCGTCGGCAACTTCAACGGCTTCAATGCCTATGACGTGTCGAACGGCGCGCCCCGGCTGGTGATGTCGGTGGTCTGCCCCGGCGGCCAGGGCGATGTGTCGGTGCACGGCGACCTGCTGTTCATGTCGGTCGAGGAAAACCGCGGCCGTCTGGACTGCAGCGGCGGCGGCAACGAGGGCGAGGTCAGCGCCGAACGCTTCCGCGGCGTTCGCATCTTCGACATCTCGGACCTCAACGCCCCGCGCCAGATCGCGGCCGTCCAGACCTGCCGCGGCTCGCACACCCACACCCTGTTGCCGCACCCGACGGATCCCAACGTGCTGTACGTCTACGGCCAGGGCACATCGAGCGTGCGCAAGGCGGGCGAGCTGGACATCTGCACGGACGGCCAGCCGGATACGAATCCCGAGACGGCGCTGTTCTCGATCGACGTGATCAAGGTGCCGCTGGACCATCCGGAGAACGCCGCCCTGGTGAACCGTCCGCGCATCTTCGCCGACAGCACGACGGGCCGGGTCGCGGGCCTGTGGCGCGGCGGTCGCGCCGGCATCGCCAGCCAGAACACGGCCCAGACCAACCAGTGCCACGACATCACCGTCTATCCGGAGATCGGCCTGGCGGGCGGCGCGTGCAGCGGCAACGGCATCCTGCTGGACATTTCGGACCCTGAGAACCCGGCGCGGACGTCAGACATGTTCGATCCCGACATGGCCTACTGGCACTCGGCGACCTTCAACAACGCCGGCGACAAGGTGGTCTTCACCGACGAGTGGGGCGGCGGCATCGGCGCGCGTTGCCGGGCCGAGGACCCGGCCACCTGGGGCGCCAATATGATCGCCACGATCGCCGACCGCACCCTGACCGGCCGCAGCTTCCACAAGCTGCCGTCGGCGCAGGGCGCGACCGAGAACTGCGTGGCCCACAACGGCAACATCATCCCGGTCCCCGGCCGCGACCTGATGGTCCAGTCCTGGTACCAGGGCGGCATCTCGATCATGGACTTCACCGATGCGATGAAGCCGGTCGAGATCGCCTTCTTCGACCGGGGTCCGCTGAGCGCCGAACGGCTGTACGTCGGCGGGTCGTGGTCGGCCTACTGGCTCAACGGCCGCATCTACTCCAGCGAGATCGCGCGCGGTCTGGATGTGCTCAAACTGCTTCCCAGCGATGACCTGTCGGCGGCCGAGATCGCGGCCGCCGAGGCCATCATGAGCGTCGAGATCAACCCTCAGACCCAGACGAAGATCGAGTGGGTCGACAGCCCCGACGTCGCGGCCTCCTACGTCGATCAACTCGCGCGCACCGATGCGATCGAGGACGGCGTCGAGGCGCGGGTGCGTGCGGTGATTGCCGGCTGGCGCTCGGGCTCGGCCGACAAGGCCGCTGCGGGTGAGCTGGCGACCGCTCTCGCGACGGCCCCCGAAGACGCCAGCGCGGCGACCAAGGCGCGCATGACGGCGCTGTCGGGCGTGCTGCAGCGGCTCGCAGCGTAAGCGCTCGATCCTTGAAGGCGGAGGGCGGCGGGAGCGATCCCGCCGCCCTTTTTCGTGCCATAACCTCCATCGATCCTGACCATCAGTTTAATCGACTTAAGTTTTCGACATAGCTCTGTTACTCCTTGGCCCCCAACTCGGACCCGACCGGAGAAGAACCATGCCCATGGACGGAAGCGACCTCGTCGAGCCCACGACCAAATGCCCGCTGCGCCATGGCGTGCAGTTCCACACCAGCTTCGGCGGACGCTCGAACCGCGACTGGTGGCCGAACCAGCTGAATCTGAAAATCCTGTCCCAGCATTCGTCGCTGACCAGCCCGTTCGCGCCGACCTTCAAATACCGGGATGAGTTGGCGAAGCTGGACATCGAGGCGCTGAAGGCCGACCTGCGGGCCCTCCAGACCGACAGCCAGGACTGGTGGCCCGCCGACTATGGCCACTATGGGCCGTTCTTCGTGCGCATGGCCTGGCACTCGGCCGGGACCTATCGCACCGGCGACGGGCGCGGCGGATCGGGGTCCGGGACGCAACGGTTCGCGCCGCTGAACTCCTGGCCGGACAACGGCAACCTCGACAAGGCGCGCCGCCTGCTGTGGCCAATCAAGCAGAAATACGGCAACCGGGTCAGCTGGGCCGATTTGATGATCCTGTCCGCCGACGTCGGTATGGAGACGATGGGCTTCAAGACCTTCGGCTTCGGCTTCGGCCGCGAGGACGTGTGGGAGCCGTCGGAGGACATCCACTGGGGCGCCGAGGACACCTGGCTGGCCGACGACCGCTACCAGGGCGAGCGCGAGCTGGATAAGCCGCTGGCCGCTGTTCAGATGGGACTGATCTACGTCAATCCGGAAGGTCCGAACGGCAAGCCGGATCCGCTGGCCTCGGCCAGGGACATCCGCGAGACCTTCGCCCGCATGGCCATGAACGACGAGGAGACGGTCGCGCTGATCGCCGGCGGCCACACCTTCGGCAAGGCGCACGGCGCCGGCGACGCCAAGCATGTCGGGGTCGAACCCGAGGGCGCCGGCATCCTGGAACAGGGCTTCGGCTGGAAGAACAGCTGGGAAAGCGGGAAGGGCAAGCACGCCATCACCTCAGGCCTCGAGGGCGCCTGGACGGCCCACCCGACGACCTGGGACAACGGCTATTTCGACCTGCTGTTCAAGTATGACTGGGAGCTGACCAAGAGCCCGGCCGGCGCCTATCAATGGACGCCGAAGCACATCGACGACGCCGACCTGGCGCCCGACGCGCACGAGGCCGGCAAGCGGGTCAAGCCGATGATGCTGACCACCGACCTGGCCCTGATCAAGGACCCGATCTATGCGCCGATCTCCAGGCGTTTCCACGACAACCCGGCCCTGCTGACCGAGGCCTTCGCCCGCGCCTGGTTCAAACTGACCCACCGCGACATGGGGCCAAAGGAACGCTACCTCGGCCCGCTGGTGCCGCAGGAGGAACTGCTGTGGCAGGATCCCATCCCGGCAGTCGATGGGCCTCTGATCGATGCTACGGATGTCGGGGCGCTGAAGGCCCGGATCCTGTCGTCGGGCCTCAGCGTCACCGAACTGGTGGCCACGGCCTGGGCCTCGGCCTCGACCTTCCGCGGATCGGACAAGCGGGGCGGCGCCAACGGCGCTCGCATCCGGCTGGAGCCGCAACGCAACTGGCCGGTCAACCAGCCGGCCCAGCTGTCGAAGGTCCTGGGCGTGCTGGAAGGAATCCAGCGCGACTTCAACGCAGGCGCCAAGACGGTGTCCCTGGCCGACCTGATCGTGCTGGGCGGATCGGTCGGGGTGCAGCAGGCTGCCCGGGCGGCCGGCCATGATGTCGAGGTTCCCTTCATCCCCGGCCGCGCCGACGCCTCCCAGGCCCAGACCGACGTCGAGTCCTTCTCGGTGCTGGAGCCGGAGGCCGACGCCTTCCGCAATTATCAGCGGGGCCAGTTCAGCCTGACGGCCGAGGAGATGATGATCGACCGGGCGCAGCTGCTGACCCTGACGGCGCCCGAGATGACGGTGCTGTGGGGCGGGTTGCGCGCGCTGAACGCCAACACCGACGGCGGCCAGCATGGGGTCTTCACCAACCGCCCCGGACAGCTGACCAACGACGTCTTCGTCAACCTGCTGGACATGGGCACGGTGTGGACCGCGACCTCGGACGAGGAGATCCAGTTCGAGGGCCGCGACCGTGCGACCGGCCAACCGAAGTGGACGGCGACCCGGATCGATCTGGTGTTCGGGTCGAACTCCCAGCTGCGGGCCCTGGCCGAGGTCTATGCCCAGTCGGACAGCGCCGGGAAGTTGGTGGAAGACTTCGTTGCGGCCTGGACCAAGGTGATGAACGCGGACCGTTTCGACCTGGCTTGAGGTCGGCGTGAGATGACCGGGCGCGGCTGGACTCGGCCGCGCCCGGTTTCATTTCCGGCAAGTCCGGGCCACGGTGGTTCGTGAGCAGCGGGGGCTGCAGATGACGGACACGGACCATCTCGACCACCAGCCCATGACCAAACGGTCGATGGCCATCGCGGCCTTTTCGACCGTGGTCGAGTGGTATGATTTCACCCTCTATCTCTATCTGGCCACCGTTCTTTCGCGGGTCTTCTTCGGCGGCGGGGAGGCGTCGCTGCTGATCACGCTCGGCGGGTTCGCCGTGGCCTATCTGATGCGGCCGATCGGCGCGGTGGTGTTCGGCCATATCGGCGACCGGTTCGGGCGGCGTCATACGATGCTGCTGTCGGTCGCCCTGATGACGGCGGCGATGATCGTCACGGCCGCCCTGCCGACCTACGGCCTGATCGGACCGGCGGCGGGCGTCGCCCTTCTGCTGGTCCGCTGCGTCATGGGGTTCTCGGTCGGCGGGGAATATACGGGGGTGGTCGCCTACCTGCTGGAAGGCGCGCCGCGTCACCGGCGCGGGCTGATCGCGTCCTCGGCCTCGGCGGCGAGCGAGGTCGGGGCGCTGCTGGCGGTGGGGGTGTGCGCGGTCACCGCACACCTGCTGAGCCCGGCAGACCTGGACAGTTGGGGCTGGCGGATCCCGTTTGTGGTCGGGGCGCTGCTGGCCGGGAGCGTCTGGCTGGCCCGGTCGACGATGCAGGAATCGCCGGACTTCGAGCGGCAGCAGAAGGCAGGGACCGTGCCAGCCAGTCCCCTGCTGCACACCCTGAGGCATCACCGGAAGGGGATCGCGCGCGCCTTCGCGATCTCGGCCCTGGGGTCGATCACCTACTATGTCGGCATCACCTATGTGCCGGTCTTCCTGACCTCGACGGGCGGGTTGGGGGAGGCGGTGTCCCTCTGGCTGGCGACGATCGCGGCGGTGGTGGTCATCCTGATCACGCCCCTGACCGGGATTCTGTCGGACCGCTGGGGCAGGAAGCCGGTGCTGATCGCCCTGGCCCTGTGCGCCGCCGCCATGCCCGCCGCCATGTTCTCGCTGATGGCTGTGGGCGGACAGAACGGGGCGCTGCTGGGCGCGGTGGTTCTGGCCTGCGTCGCGGGCGGGGTGAGCGCGGTCGGGGCGGTGGCGACGGCGGAGCAGTTCACGGGCGAGGGTCGTCTGACGGGGCTGGCGCTCGGGGCGACCTCGGCGACGGCTGTGTTTGGAGGCTTTACCCCTTGGCTGGCGCAGTGGCTGATCGAGGTGACGGGGGCGAACTGGGTCCCTGGGGCGATGATTGCGATCGTGGCCTTGGGGGTGCTGCCGGTGTTCTGGCAGGCGCCTGAGACCGCGCCGCTCAGCGCACGCCGGTGAGGTCCGACCAGCGCCACTGACCCTGACCCAGGGCCAGACGGGGCGCATCGGGGCCGTCGGCGAGGGTCAGCAGGACCAGACCGCGCATCGACTGGCGGCGACACTCCGCGGGGGCGAAGGCGATGGCGACGGCGATGGCCTGACGCAGGCCCGCGAGGCCGCGTCCCTCCTCGCCCGGGTTCATCACCCAGTCGCCATCCCAGACCAGCAGGGCGCGCCGGGAGGCGGGCAGGGCGTGATGGGCGCGGCCGGCGGCGGCGACCACGCCGGGGTTGCCGCGCAAGGCGTCCTGCACCCGCTGGATCATGTCGCAACGGCCCGCTCCGGTCCCCGAGCCGCCTCCGCCTCCGGCCTCTCCAGACCCTCCGCCGCCCGAGCCGGACCCCGCCGTGGCCGCTCCGGCGAGCTGGGCCTGGGTGAGGCCGGCGGGGGGAGGGGCGGGCGCCGGGCCGGGCGGGGCGGCGGCGACGGCCAGGGGTTCGACCTCGGGCGGGGCCGGGCGCGGGAGGCGCGGCGCGGCGGGCGGCCGGGGCCTCGGCGGGGTCGGGGCGAGGGTGGCCGGGGCGGGCGGTTCGGCGGCCCGGGACGGCTCGGCGGGGCCCGGCGGGGGGTCGGGTTCCGCGACGGGCAGGGGCGGCGGGGGAGGGGTCAAGGAGACGATGATCGGCGGCTCCACGGAAAAAATCTTCGGGGTCGGGACGACGGTCAGGAAGGCCAGCAGAAGGCCGATGTGGAGCGCCGCGCTGACTGCTGCCCCAGGCAGCCAGGCCCGTCGGGACCTCCGCGTTGCCGCGGTTTCCGAGGCAGGTTTTCGCGTTTGGCTTTCGGGGCTTGGAGGCAACAGGCAGGCCTGCGGAGGCGACGCGGGGGCGTCGGACAGGCCCCCAGAGACCACCCGCCCGCGTCAGGATCGTGACCGCCCCGCGGCCGGCCCTCGCCCCAATCCTTACGGCCAAGGTGCCGGAATCATGCCGCATGCCGGTCATGCCTGGGCCTTTCGGCGCCACCCTGATCACAACTGCGCGACGTTCGGAAGTGGCGCACCGGCCCCTCAGGAGATCCCCTTGATCCAGTCCCAGACCCTCGCATTCCCCCGCGCCAACCTGCGCCCCGTGCTGATGACCGGCGTCGTCCTCGCCGCCGGCCTGATCCTCAGCGGCTGCGTCGCCACGCGCGGCTTCGTGCGTGAGGGGGTCGCCGTGGTCGACAGCCGCGTCGACGCCACCGACGCCCGGGTGACCGAGGTCGCGGGCACCGCCAACGACGCCCTGCAGCGCGCCACCGCGGCCCAGCAGCTGGCCGAGGGCAAGTTCATGTACGAGGTCGTCCTCTCGGATGACTCCGTCAAATTCCCGTCCGACCGTGACGCCCTGTCGCCCGAGGCCGAGGCCCGTCTGACCGAGCTGGCGACCCGGCTGAAGGCCGAGAACGTCAACGTCTACCTGGAGATCCAGGGCCATACCGACGCCGCCGGACCCGAGGCCTATAACGACGAGCTGGGCGCCGCCCGGGCCGAGGCCGTGCGTCGCTCGCTGAGCCGCCAGGGCATCGCCCTGAACCGGATGGCGACCATCTCCTACGGCGAGGAGGCGCCGGTCGCCGACAACACCACCGCCGAGGGCCGCGCCCAGAACCGGCGCGTGGCCATCGTGGTGCTGAGCTAGGCCCAACCTTCTCCCTCCCCCTGCGGGGGAGGGAGAATTACACTCCCGCCCGGAACGCCGCCACCGCGTCGACGGCGGCCCGGACCGAGGTCTCGATCCCGGCCCAGTCGCCCGCCTTGACCGCCGCGTCGGTGACGAGCCTGGAGCCCATGCCCGCCGCCACGATCCCGGCGCCGAACCATTTGGCGATGGAGGCGGCGTCGGGGTCGACGCCGCCGGTCGGCATGATCTTCGTCCAGGGCATGGGCCCCATCACCGCCTTGACGAAGTCCGGCCCGCCGACGCTGGCGCCCGGGAACAGTTTGATGATGTCGCAGCCCAGGGCGTGGGCCTCGGTGATGTCGCGCACCGAGCCGCAGCCGGGGAACCAGGCCACCATCCGCCGGTTACAGACCGTCGCCACCTCGGGCACGAGCGCCGGCGAGACCACGAACCGCGCCGCGCGATTGAGATACATCGCCGCCGTCCCGGCATCGAGCACCGAGCCGATGCCCAGGATGATGTCCGGATCCGTCCGGGCCAGCTCCCTGGCGATCTCGGCGAACAGGTCGACGGCGAAGTCGCCGCGGTTGGTGAACTCGATCACCGGCGCCCCGCCGCGCGCACAGGCGCGGATCACGTTCAGCGCCACCTCGGGGTCGGGATTGTAGAAGACCGGGCAGACGCCCTGGGCTTCGAGGGCTTTCAGGACGGAAACGCGGTCGATGGGCATGATGGGGCTCCGGGCTCTGGCTTGGGGATCGCGGATCGAGGACCCCTGCGTCAAGTCAGTTCGGGTTTCAGAGGTCGGTGGCGGGCGGGCGCGACTCGAAAACAGACTCGACAGAGTCGACAGAGTCGCGCCCCTCCTGAGCCAGGGCCTCGGCCTCGGCCTCGTCCTCGGCCGCGAGCCGGGCGTCGCGGTCCGCCTCCCATTCGGCCCGGCGCTGGCGCAGGTCCTCCGTCTCGATCCAGCGACGCAGGTCGTCGTCGTCCTCCTGAACCAGCTGATGCACCCGGTGCCAGCGCAGGGCCGCGACCGCGTCGCCGCGCAGGATCGCGCGCGCCATCCGCGACGAGGCGACATGGGGCAGGTCGCCGAAGTCGATCATGTTCATGTCGCCGCCGATCTTGTCTTCGAGCTCCATCCCCTCGTCCCACGGATCCAGGGTGTGCGGCGGCCGCCATGGCTGATCCGCCCGCCGCCATCCATGCCGCGACGCCCGCGCCCGCAGCGCCGCCAGCGTCACCCCGTGCCGCCGGCAACAGTCGGGCCCCGACATCCCGGCCAGATAGTCGTCCCGAACCGCGTCCCAGACGTCGGGCGGCGCCGCGCGCAGGCCTGTGGGGGTGAAGTGTTCGTCCTCGGTCATGGTTGTGCTCCCGTTGAAGGGGCAACAGTGTGAGGCCGTTTTCAGGGGTGATGGGTAAAACGGCTCTCAAAAGAGCCGGGCGTTGATTTCAACGGCGGATTCGGACGATCCGTTGATGGGTATGGGAGTTATTCCTCCCCCATCGGGGGAGGGAAACCGCGAAGCGGTGGAGGGGGCCGACCGCGCGCCGGGTCTATGAAGTCAGGCACAAGCGGGCTCTGCCGTGGCGCCGTGTCCGCGTCGGGCCCCCTCCGTCACGGCGCGAAGGCGCGCCGCGCCACCTCCCCCATCGGGGGAGGATTTGGGGCGCGCATTCCTCCCCCATCGGGGGAGGGGGACCGCGAAGCGGTGGAGGGGGCTCGATACGGACACCGTGTGCGCGGCTGGCCCCCTCCGTCACGGCGCAAAGCCGCGCCGCGCCACCTCCCCCGATGGGGGAGGATTTACGACGCCTCCGCCCGCTGACGCAGGACGCGGTGGAGGAAGGGGGTCTTCCCGGCCCCGTTCGGACCGGCGAGGAGGAGCAAAAACTTCAACGTGATGTAGAGTCCAAGAAGCGGTCGCCGCAGTTCTATTGACGATTTCGCGAAGCGCCGTTCCCAAATTTATACTGATAGGTGACGCATCGATCATCTCTTCCGCTACATCGACGTCGGAGTTCATGACAAATAGAACTCGGATCATCGTCTCGAGGGACAGCGCCAATCCATTTCGATCCCAAACAGAAAATAAAAGCTTCAAATTCTCTATATGTTTGGCATGGTTCTTCTTTATCAAGCCATCTACATCGGAGATAAGATAGTGATCTCCTGCACGTAGAGAATATATCAGAGATGCTAGCCGGCCATGCGTCTAAAAATTTATCTTAACGACGTCCAACCCGCAGCGAGCGGCTGTTTTAAAAAGCTTTTCAAGACGAGCGTTAGTTTGTAGGTATATTAGCATCGGTTCAGCATCGATGGGGATGTGATAATTGTTGGCAGACAACTCTCTCTTGTAGAACTCTCTGATGTCGTCTGCGTCTCTCGCTATCGAAGAAAATTCAGAGCCAGCTGTCTCCAAGAGAGCGCTGATCCTGTACAGGCGCCTGCGAAGCGCGGCTGGTACCTCTGCTGGGCTCTTGTACCGCAGTTTCCAGTCTATAGCCGCCCAGCTGTGCTGCAGAACAGTGCGAACTTGAATTTCAGATTGCATGCCTTCGAATTTACAGAGCTCGGGAAGATTTATTCTGCTTTCATTGTGGCCGAGCACGTAGTGTCGGGAAAGATATCCGAATCTATCAGGGTCGAGTTCGTCTTCTTTATTTATTGAGTTGGCCACGTCTATGGAGAAGTTATCTTCAAGAATCTTGCATATCTCTTCGCAGTCCTCAGCCAAGAATGCGATTACGCGAACTCTGGATATGTCTGTAATATCTGAAAGTTTGCTATACTTTCCAATTTTGTCCGGACGAACAATTTTTGCAGACAGACTGTTTCTATCCTTGGTCCTAAACTCGATCGGTAGAATGTCGATATCATTGAATTTTATCAGACGGTCGAGCAGGTCAGCAATGCTTTTGGCAAATGCTTCATAGTGGTCTTTTTGCGCATCGTACTGCGCTAGTGGAATGATCGGGACATAAGAGTCCGAGGTGGGATTCCCCGGGGCGTGGCGTCGTGCGAGTCTGCGGGATGCGTACAGGCGTCACCGTGCATCTGAGCCCGACCGATCGTAAG
>NZ_JAFCWQ010000039.1:0-13619 GCF_049897665.1 Brevundimonas sp. TWP2-3-4b1
TCAACCGCTTCGTCGTCGATCACAATCAGCAGCCCAAACCCTTCGTCTGGACCGCCGATCCAGACAAAATCATCGCCGCCGCTAACCGCGGGCACCAAGTGATGGAATCAATCCACTAGAGCATTTTCCGATCAGTCTGCATCGTTGCCTGCGGCGGCGAAGTAGTTGGCGCATTCCTGCGGTGAGTAGGTCTCGATGATGCGTGCGATGGCGTCCCAGAGCTGGTCGATGGCTCTGGCGGCGGCCTTTCTCAGCATCGCCTTGAGCTTGGCGAAGGCGTTCTCGATCGGGTTGAGGTCGGGGCTGTAGGGCGGCAGGAAGAGCAGCCGCGCGCCGACGGCCTCGATCGCGTCCTTGATGGGCGTGCTCTTGTGGGCGGCGAGGTTGTCCATGATCACCACGTCGCCGGGATTCAGGGTCGGGGCCAGCACCTGCTGGACATAGGCCAGGAACCAGGCCCCGTTCATCGGGCCGTCGAGCACCATCGGGGCGGTCATGCCCGTCAGCCGCAGGGCGCCGACGAAGGTGGTGGTCTTCCAGTGACCATTGGGCACGCTGCACCTCAGCCTCTGGCCGCGCGGCGCACGCCCGTGGCGGCGGGCCATCTTGGTGGAGGCTCCGGTTTGACTGCTGCGCGCCGCCCTTCGGGTCGTCGATGAAGACCAGCCGTTCCGGATCGAGATCGAGCTGGTTCTCGAACCAGGCTCGCCGTTGCATCAGGACGTCGGGACGGCTCTGCTCGTCCGCGTGCGCCGACTTTTTTTGAGCGTGATCCGGCGGCGCACGAAGAACCGCCACAGGCTCGACAGGCTGGTCGCCACGCTCTGCTCCGCCAGCGCCGCCCGAAGCTCCGCAAGCGTGATGTCCGTCTGCCGATCCAGCAGACCCAGAATCAGGCCGGCGTGGCTCTCGATGCGACCGGATCGACGGTCCCCGCCCAGCGGTCCAGGTCGTACATCGCCCTGCGTCCGCATCCGTGACCGCCAGCGGATCGCACTGGCCGCGCTAACCCCGAACCGCGCCGCCGCCTGACGGCACGACATCCCGTCCTCAATCGCGGCGATCACACGATCCCGCAGATCCACCGAAAGCGCCTTGCTCATTCATGCTGGCCTCCGCCTCCAGCAGGAATGTTGAATCAGAACCCGGCTCCCTTGGGAATCCCCTGCGATTCAATTAGATCGCAAAGTGCTCTAGGCGGACGCCGTCTCGGCTTGGCGGCCGAAACTGTATGGTCCAGCACCGGATCGTCTCATAGCTAACGTCGAGCCCGCGCTGCCCACCCCAGACGTCCAGATTCAAACTCGGGAAACCGCTGTCCTTCGCGAATAAGCGCCATTCAGCGAAATCCATCTAAAGCTGGCTGACTGAGTGCGCCGGCCTGCCGGGTCAGCACGGCACGGCCAGATCTTAGTTCAACGTACGGATCTCAAACCGGTCCTAGGGAAAGCGACAAGCGGACTTGGCGCGAGCAGCCTGGCCCAAGTCCACGAAAATCCATGTCTCCTGGTCCGGCCCAGCTCGATGGCGCGGCTCCAGTTACAGGCTCAAGGCAGATCAGATTCTCTCCCGGCGGGCGAAACAGTACCCACTGGTCTGTCGAGGCGGTGAGACGCCTTGCGTTCTGACCATCCTCCAGCACAAGCCCTGTTCCAGTGGTGGTCAGGCTGTGGCGGGTTTGATCTACCGCCATGCGGTGCGGCACCGGCAACCGAACATTTGAGGGCTGCCCATCTGCATCCAGATCGTAGCCATGACCGCCGCGCCCCGCCAGCACCGCCCCCGGTGCGGCGGGGAGATACGGGTGAAATCCCACGGCTGCCGGCATGGCAGTGACGTCGGTGTTGACGATCCTCAGAAGCTGGCCAAGCTCGCCCTGCCCCAGGCTGATCTTGAGCGTGGCCTCGAAGGACCAGGGCCATCCGCGCCTCCCTTTTGGGTGCGAATAGGACAGTTCCACGCTGCTGGACGACTGAACCTCCGTCCGCCACGGAGCTTTCCATCCGAACCCGTGAGCGACCCCGCCATCGGCAAGATTAGGGGCCAGGGTCACACGCCGCCCATTCCATTCGAAGGTCCGGTCCGGCATTCGCCCCCAGAACGGCACCATCGGAAAACAGGCCATGGATTGAGGCAAACCTTCCGGATCTTGCCCCCGGCGCAACACCTCCTCGCCATGGGGGCTATCAAATCCGAGCACGGCCGCGCCGTTTTCCGGCACGACGTCTGCACTCCAGCCCCGGCAGGTAAGCGTCAACACCCGCATCATCAGCGCCTGGCGTTCGACGCGCCTCCGTTAACGTCAAAGACAGCGCCGGTGATCCACTCGCTTCGGCTGGACACAAGAAATAGCACCAGTTCTGCAACGTCGTCCGGCGTCCCAAGGCGCCCCAGAGGGTGGCGGGCGATGTTGGCTTGCCTCGCGGCTGCGGGATCGGGTTTCAGATCGAACGATTGCTGCAGCATCGGGGTGTCGATTGAGGCGGGTGCGACAGCGTTGACCCGGACGCCCGCTGGGGCGAGTTCCATCGACAGAGTCCGGCACAGGGTCTCCAGCCCGCCCTTCGAGGCGGCGTAGGCCGACAGGCCCGCTGCACCGAACGCCGCGTTTATCGAGGTGATGAAAACGATGGCACCACGGGCTGCGATCAGATCGGCGGCCAATCCTTGCGTGAGCCGGACGGCTCCGGCAACGTTGACGTCATAGACCCGGACAAAGGCTTCGGGCGATGAGTCGAGCGTGGTCGCGTGCTCCGTAGCCGCCGCTGCGTGAACTAGAGCCGAAACGGGTCCAAGTGTGCGTTTCACCCGCTCCAGCGCGGCCTCCACCGACCTCGTGTCTGCCAGATCGGCCAGCACGTCGAGGTCCGCGTTCTCCGACGGCTGGCGGTCCAGCGACGCGACCAGATAGCCCTCGCGTCGGAGCGACCGGCAAATCGCCCGACCGATGCCGCCGGCACCGCCGCTGACGACAGCGACCTTTGGACCGGTGACGGTCATGCGGCCTGAACCTGATGTCGGCCGGCTTCAGTCCAGAGGCGACGCAGGCCGCGGGCCGCCAGATCATCGGCATCGGCGATGCTGACGGTGACCTCGAGGTGTATCAAGGCCGCTTTGTAAAGGGCGGCGATCGACGGGGCTCCGGCCACAGTGACCGGCACGCCGCCAAGCGCTTGACGCAGTTTCGGCAGGGCATCGCCAAGGTCGGCCCCGATTAGCAGCCCCCACGCCGCGTCTCCCGCCTCCGCCGCAGTCTGATCTCCGGCCACGACTGCGCTGCGCAATACGAACGCGGCCCGGGGAAGGCCATGACCGGCGAGGCCTCGCTCGAGACCCGCAAAAAACGCCGGCCCAGCTCGTCCGTCGGGCGTCCAGCCCCGTCCGACAATACTGTGCTGGGCCAGCAACTGGCGGAGTTCGACGGTCATCGCGGTATGGAAGCTCTGTATGGCACCAGCATCGTAGACGATCCATTTGCCGTGACGCCCTGGCACACTGAGGAGAACGCCGGGGCCTGACTGGCGATCGATGAGGCCGAGCGCGGCGGCCTCCTCTCCGCGCAGGACGTCCGGATCACCAAACAGGGATAAGCACCTCAACCCACGGCTGACCCCGAGGTCGACGCCCGCGAAGGTCTGGAAGACCAGATCGGTACCAAGCTGTTCCGGCGTCGCGGGGCAAAGGGTGCGGAGCCAGGGCACGTCACCCTCAAAAAGTGCGGCACCCATCCCGCAGAGCACACCCGTACGAACGGGAACGGGGCCACGATCAAGAACGCTTTTGAGCCTGGCCTCGGCAGTTGGTCGATCCCGGGGATCGAGAGCAAACGTCTCGCCTATCGTTGCAAGACGGTGGCCGTCAGGGGCGATCCAGTGGGCCCGAAGAGCAGCGAGACCCCATTCGAGGCCAAGGATGATTTCCTCAGACATGTGCGACAGCGTCTCTACGGCGCGGGATGACGGCTGTTGCGGCCAGGACCAGTCCCAAGGGATAAAGGCAGGCCATGACCAAGAACAGGATATGGTAATCGGCCACCGAGACGAGGCGACCGACAAGCCCCGTCGACAGCATGCCGCCCAGCCCGCTGCCGGCCGCAATCAGGCCGAACGCCGTCGCCACTCGCGGCTGGGGCTGTTGATCCACCACAAGGGACGTCAGGTTGACCTGCCAGACCAGATGGCAGAACGCGACGACCCCCGCGAGCCCGAGAGTGATGCCAATGGCTGGGCTTAGCGAAATAAAGGCACCCACGGGCGCAATCAGCGCCGCTGCGGCCATGACTGCCATGCGAGCCCGATCCGGCGCCCAGCCACGCTTGATCAGGCGTCCGGAAGCAAAGCCCCCCGTCAAACTGCCCGCGTCGGCAGCCAGATAGACGATCCACGCCAGTTGAGCGATGAGCAACAGGCCCATGCCGCGATCGTCCGACAGGTATTTTGGGAACCAGAACAGGTAGAAATACCAGACTGGATCGGTCAGGAACCGTGCGCCTACGAGCGCCCAGACGCGCCGGTCAGAGACGACCAGTTTCCAGACCTGGAGTTCCGAAGGCGCGGCTTCGGACGCTTCCGTCTGGACGGGTGGCGACCGTCGATAGATCGCGAACCATGCCGCTAGCCACAGGAAGCCCAGGGCACCCGTGACCACAAACGCTGCACGCCAGCCATGCGTCAGGGCCAGCCAGCCAATCAGCGGAGGCGAAATGGTGGCGCCGACCATGGCACCGGCGGTATAAATGCCAACGCCTATTGCCCTCTCCTTGGGTGCAAACCACTCTGAGACCGCTTTGGGGGCCGCCGTATAGTTGCCCGCCTCACCCAAACCGAGGGCAAACCTCGCGGCCCAGAGCTGGGACATATTGGTCACGAAGCCGGTGGCCATGTTGGCGATGGACCACCAGCCCACAAACAGCGCCAGACTGATCTTTGAACCCAACCGGTCGGTCAGCCGGCCCACGACAAGATAGGCCAGGGTGTAGGCGATCAAAAAGCCCTGGACGACGCCGGCATAGTCCATGTCCGACATCTTCAGATCGGCCTGGACCGTTGTCGCCAGCAGCGACAAGGTCTGCCGATCGACGTAGTTGAGCACTGTCGAAAAAAACAGGAGCCCGAGGATCCACCAGCGCAGCCGGTCGCCTCCGTGCGCCTTGTCCGATGGCTGCGTCTCGGTTTCCATGAGTCCTGCGATCTCCCCGTCAAAAATGTACCGGCATCAGCAACGTCTGGCACCGAGCCAACTCGGGTCTTCCGCCCGATTTCCCATTTATAGTGCATGGCAACTTGACACGGCGGCAACAGAACGCAAGGAAGCATTGCTACATTAGCAGCGTTTTGGCGCTGAGGAACTGAGGTCGAGGATGTCTGGCGTCTTGCACGGTGTATTTCCGGTTTTGCCGACCATCTTTGACGCAGCGGGCGAGGTCGATACGCGCTCGACGCTGGACGTGCTGGAGTTCACGCTGGATGCCGGGGTGGATGGCGTCGTGTTTCCCGGACTGGCCAGCGAGTACGATCATCTGACGCTCGATGAACGGTTGGGCCTGATCAAGGCAATCGGATCAGTCGCTCGTGGACGGACGACATTAATCGTCGGGGCGGGCTCGATATCGACCGACGAGACCGTGTCGCTCGCCAGAGCGGGCATCGCTGCCGGGGCATCGGCCGCCATGGTGATGACCCCCCACCGGCTGGATGGTGACTTGCAGGGCCTGGTCGACTTTTACACCACACTGGCCGAAGCCGCCCCCCTCGATATCCTGCTCCAAAATGCCCCGCGGCCGATGGGGCTCGGACTCGATGTCGAGGCTCTCGTCGACATCCTCCGCAAAGCGCCAGCGGTGACTCACCTCAAGGAAGAAACCGTTCCCTGTGGCCCGCGCATCAGTCAGCTTCTGACGTTGGCGCCCGGTTTGGCGGGGGTTTTCGGCGGGGCTGGCGGCCGCCACATCATCGACGAACTGACGCGGGGGGCGGTCGGCACCATGCCGGCTTCCGAACTTGCTGACACCCACGTCGCTCTCGTCGCGGCCTTCCATGCGGGCGACATATCGGCAGCTCGGGGCTACTACGAAAGGATGATGCCCATCCTGATGATGCAATCCGTTTACCGGTGGCGATTGACCAAGGCTGTCCTCGCGATGCGCGGTGTCATCCGCAGCGAGTTCACCCGGGCCCCGGGGCCTTCACTTGACCTGCATGACCGTGAGGAATTGAGGGCGTGGCTGGCTCGGCTGGGTCATGTCGCTCGCGAGCCTCAAGTAGCATCGACGGTCGGATGAGCCTGCGAAAGAGGATCGCCAGGCTGGAGCCATTCCTGGTCCGGCGAGCGCGTGACACCCCCTACCTCGGCCCGGTGGGTCCGGGCGATCGGGTCGATCCTCGAGGGTACATCGTCAGGGGTGCGAACAGGACGATCTACCCGGTCGAGGACCGGTCCGTCGTATTGCGCGTGACGACACATGACGGAACCGTCGGCTGGGGGGAGACCTATGGTTTGATCGCGCCCCGGGTGGTTGCAGAACTGATCCGTGAAGTCATCGCACCCGCTGTGATCGACCGGGATCCCCATGATGTCGAGGTGCTCTGGGAGGACCTCTACGATCTCATGCGGGTACGGGGCTATATCGGCGGCTATTATCTCGATGCCATCGCCGCACTGGATATCGCGCTCTGGGATCTGCGCGGACGAATGACGGGCCTGCCGCTGCACAAACTTCTGGGCGGCGCGAGGCGCGACCGGGTACCTGTCTATGCCTCGGGCCTGCCGCGCGCGACGCTGGCGGAACGCGTCAGCCTGGCGCGAGACCTTGTCGCCGGCGGATGCCGGGCCATCAAGTTCGCCGGGGTCGTCAGTCATGACGGCATCGAGGCCGAGGCGCGAGCCTTGCGAGAGGCCCTCGGGCCCGACGTTGGACTGATGGTCGATCTCCACTGGATGTTTGACCGCGGGCAGGCTTCCGCTCTCCTCCAGCGCCTCGAGCCGATCGGCCTCATCTTCGCTGAGGCTCCCTGCAAGACCGAGGACATCGAAGGCTGGGCCTGGACTGCGCGCCAGACGCGAACCCCCGTCGCCGGTGGCGAGGAGTGGCGCACGGTCCATGATGCGAAGCCACGATTGCAGGCGGGAGCCGTCAGCGTCGTTCAGCCAGAGATGGGGCATACGGGCGTGACCCAGTTCATGCGGATCTCGAGGTTGGCCGAGAGTTTTCACACCCCGATCATTCCTCACGCCACGATCGGTGCCGGCGTCTTCCTGAGCGCCAGCCTGCAGGCGTCGGCGGCGCTTCAGGGAGTGGAAATGCATGAGTACCAGCATTCGATTGTAGACGCTGTGGCCCATCTCTGGACCGGTGCGCCGCAGTGCGTCCTTGGAGAGTTTATCGTCAATCAGGGTCCCGGGTTGGGTCTCGAACCCACGGATCGCCTGATCGCGGCGCTGGAGCCCCTCTAGACACCGCGCGGTCATTGGCCGACCTAGGCGTCATGCGCAGTCGTCCGAACGCCCAACCGAACCAGAGCCTGATCGACGGGATCATCACGCTCCAGGCGCTTGCCACGTCTCCCGAGCCGATCGGGTGCCGTGAGCTGGCCAGAAGGCTGGGATTCGAGCCGACGCGGGTTAATCGATTGCTCAAGACGCTGGCCTACCTCGGGATCGCACGACAGACCGCGAACCGGAAATACACGGGCGGACCCGGGATGCATGTTCTGGCCGCCCAAGCCCTGTTTGCTTCGGGCCTCGTGCGCCGTGCCGTGCCTGCGCTGGAGGAGTTGCGGCGCTTCGGCCATACCGTGGCTATGGGCGTGCTCTGGCGCGACAGCGTCAGCTATCTGTATCACGCCCCTCCCGGAGTTCAGACTTCGGACGCACTGGGGCGTATCGGTCTCTATCCGGCTTCTACGGGCGGGATAGGCATGGCGCTGCTGGCCCAGTTGGACGATGCCCACGTTCGCGAGACCTATGAGGGACATGAGATTCCACACCACGCAAACGTGGAAGCGTTGCTCTCAGAGATACACTTGACCCGGGCGCGCGGGTTCGCCCGTGTTCGGGTCCGGGAAGACACGGACCAGCACACAGTCGCGGTCCCCGTGGGGATACCAACCCATAGTGCGATTGGTGTTTACGGCTGGATACCCGAAGCGGCGGTGCCGGAAATCGTCGAAGCCCTTCGTCATGCCGCCGCCAGGATCGAGGCGTTCGACTCGCCCTGACGCCGCTTGCATAGCTTGACTTGTCGCTATTGTTGCAACAATCTTCCGCTCCAAGCCGTGGGCTGCGGGTGAAACGCCCGCTGACCGAAACGGCGCAAGGGAGGATGAGATGAGGGGAACTCTGTTCGCAGGGGTGTGCGGGGCTGCGCTTGCACTGGTCGTCGCGGATGCCGCGTTGGCTCAGGATGCGGCTGCTCCAGCACAGGACGCGCAGGAGGCTGCGCAGGTCGATGAGATCATCGTCACCGGCATTCGGCAGAGTCTGCAGGCGGCACGCGACATCAAGCGCTCGAGTGACCAGTTCGTAGACGCGATCGTCGCCGACGATATCGGCAAGCTTCCCGATACCAACGTCGCAGAGTCCCTTGCCCGCGTGTCTGGCGTTCAGGTCGAGCGCGGCATTGGCGAGGGTACCGATATCTCGGTTCGGGGATTGCGTGAAAACGTCATCCTCTACAATGGCCGTCAGATTGTGGATGCAACCGGGCGCGGCGGCAACGGACTGGACCAACTGGGGGGGTCAACCTACGGCTTGTTGGGTCTTGTTCCATCCGAGCTGATCGCCCGGCTGGAAGTGACCAAACTGGCCGGAGCCGACCAGATTGCCGGGGCGCTTGGCGGCATCGTCGACATTCGGACAAGGCTGCCGCTGGCTTCCGGAGGCACGCGGGTCGCCCTGAGTGCTGGTGTCAGCTACGACGAACTTGCGGAGGGAACAGGCTACGAGCTGTTCGGCCTGATCTCGGACACTTTCGCCGACGACACGCTGGGACTGCTCCTGACCGCGTCCTACTCTGATCGGGCCATTTCGCAGCAGGGGCTGGATACCTTCTCGGGCTATGCTCGTTACACCGACACGACGGTCACCCCGTCGCGCATCCGTTTCGGCAACGCCGATGTGCGGGCGCAGGAGATCGAGGAACAGCGCCAGAAGCTGGGCTTCAGCGCGGTGGCCCAATGGCGGCCGCGCGACGGAGTGGAATTCACGGTCGACACCTTCTATTCGAAACTGGAGTCCGATCGTGATCGGTACTGGCTTTCCTTCACGCCAACCGGCGGGCTGACGAACGCGACCTATTCCAGCAACGACATCCTGCTCTCAGGTCGCGCAGCCGGAGCTGTGCTCACGAATACCGAGTTCGCCGATGTGAGCTCAGAAGTCTGGTCCTCGGCCGTGCGCGGAACCTTCGACCTGACCGAATCGCTCTCAGGCTCGGCAGAGCTCTCCTACGGCATTTCTAAGTCTGAGTTCCGACAGCTTTACTTCCGCCTGCAGCCGATCACCACGATTACGCCAACGATCAACTTTGATTTCACGGATGGCGATTTTGGCAGCTTCACCATCGGGGGAATTGATCTTACGGATCCGACCCAACTCCGGTTTACGATCCTGTTCGACCAACTGTTCCGGGCCGAAACAGAAACACTGGCGGCGCGCACGGACTGGACCCTGGATCTCGATCACGGCTTTCTCTCGTCCCTGCAAGCAGGACTGAGATTCAATAGCCTGGACTCAACCCAGAACCCCCTGCGCGCGGACATCCGACCCGCCGGCGGCATCGTCGCCAGCCAGTTGGGTTCGTTTGTGAACGCGCGAAGCAATGCCGACTTTATGGACGGCCAGTTTGCCGGTCTGCCTCGTCGTTTCCTCGTCGCATCGGAAGGGACGCTGACAGGCTGCGGAGCGTTCACCAGTTTCGCCTCAGTCTCACAAAACAGCCAGTGCCTGAACCCTCAGGCGACAGTGAACTCGATCGCTGGCAATTTCAGCATCGAAGAACAGTTCACCGATGGGTACGGAAAGCTGAACTTTGATAGCACGGTGGGATCTGCGCCTCTTTCCGGCAACGTCGGGCTGCGCTTTGTCCGTCGAGAACTGACCTCAATCGGAAACGTTCTTAGCGGTACGGGCGCGGCGACCGCTGCGCGCTTCGAGCGGACGGACGAGGAGATCCTCCCGTCAGCAGTGGCCAAGCTGGAATTGGGCGAAAACTGGCTGCTGAGAGCTGGCGCCGCCCGCGTCGTTGCATTTCCGAATACCGAGGATTTAAACAACGGCGTCACCCTCGCCAACAACGCGGTCTTCGTGGCCGGTGTTCAGACGACGCCAGGCACGGGCTCCGGCGGCTCACCTAACCTTGACCCGTTCGCAGCGACCCAGGCTGACCTGTCGCTCGAGTGGTATTTCGCGCCCGAAGCCATGATCTCGGCAGGACTGTTCTACAAGGATGTCTCCAGCTTCATCGTCCAGCGACAGAGTGCCGAGAGCTATGCCGGGACCAACTATCTGATCAACCGAAAGATCAATGGCGACGGAGCCACCATCCAGGGCCTCGAACTTTTGGGTCAAGTTCCCTTGTCGACCTTCCTTCCGGTTCTCGACGGTTTCGGGGTCGTCGCAACCTATTCCTTCATCGACTCCGAAACGCCGATCACCGATATCAGTGGCCGGACGCTGACTTTCCCGGGGTTGTCGAAGAACAATATCAACCTGGTAGGCTACTACGAACAGGGGCCTATGAGTTTCCGTCTCGCGTACAACTGGCGCGACGAATATCTGGTCGCCCTGTCCGTAGCGAACACAGGCGTGTTCAACGACACCTACAAGGATCTTTCGGCGACCTTCCGCTACGATTTCACGGATGCAGTCTCCCTGACATTGGAAGGCAACAATCTGACGAACAGCCAGCAGCGGACGTTCGACGCCGTGCCCGAGGCACTGCGGACCAACGTGATCTACGGGCGGATCTTCAAAGCCACCTTGAGCGCCAGGTTCTGAGGTCCCTGACGCCGATGTCTCACCGCAGCGCTCTCCCGGCACTTCGGATACTCGCCCGGGCAAGATGCCCGGGCGCTTTCTTTTGTGGGAGCCGCGAACCAGAGCGGCCTCGGGCCAGACTGTGATCGCCGTCGACTGGGGCAGCACCCACCTCAGGGGTTGGCTTCTCGACGCGCAGGGCGCTGTGGTAGATGAGCGTGACGCACTCGTGGCCCAGTTGCCGGGCGTCGGTTTCGAGGCGAGGTTGTCCGGCCTGATAGAGGGCTGGCCCACCGACGCACCGATCCTTGCCTGCGGCATGATCGGTGCGCGGCACGGCTGGGTTGAAGCCCCTTACGTCGACCTGCCGTCAGGTCTGGGCCGCTTGGTCGCCGGCCTCGTCCGCGCGCCCTCGCGCCGGAGTGTGACGGTCGTTCCGGGACTAGCCAAACGGGGCGAGGCGGGACGGCTCATCGACGTGATGCGCGGTGAGGAGACCCTTGCAATCGGGGCTGAAATACTCCCGGGCGAGGTCGCCCTGTGTCCCGGAACCCATTCCAAATGGATCCTGGCCGGGCCCTCCGGTATGGAGGATTTCGCCACCTTCATGACCGGCGAAGCCTTTGGTCTTCTGGCCCGGCACTCGGTGTTGTCACAGTCCCTCGGCGAGGCCCGCGCGCAACCCGGAGCCGCGTTCCGTTCAGGCGTCCGCGACGCCCTGGCTACGCCGGCCCTGATCCAGCAGCTGTTTTCGATCCGCGTCGCACACCTCGACGGGATGCAGCCTGCTGACGCTGCCTCGCGGCTATCCGGCCTGCTGATCGGCGCCGAGATCAGTGCAGCGAGAAACGCGTTCGGCGAACGACCGATCGTACTGATTGCGGACGGCCCGCTGGCCGCACTTTATTCTGCAGCCCTTTCCGATGCTGGGCTGAACCTGTCCCGCTGCGTCCCCGCCTCGGTCGCAGCCGTCCGCGGTCTTTACCGGATCTGGAGCCATCGATGACCATAGGCCCGTACGATTTGCCGCCGCTGATCGCCATCCTGCGAGGGATCACGGCTCCCGAGATCGACGGCATTGCCGACGCCCTGTTCGAGGCCGGGTTTCGAGCGGCCGAAGTTCCGTTGAATTCGCCGGATCCACTGGCGAGTATCGCAAGGCTCGCCGATCGCATGGCTGGCCGGATGCTCGTCGGTGCCGGCACCGTCCTGACACCGGAGGCCGTAACGTCCGCCCATGAAGCGGGCGCGCGCCTGATCGTCTCCCCTAACTGCGACGCCGCCGTGATAAGACGCGCGCGCGATCTCGGAACCGTGTCACTTCCCGGTGTAATGACACCGACGGAGGCCTTCCTGGCGCTGAAGGCCGGGGCCTCGGGGTTGAAGCTCTATCCGGCCGATGTCCTGGGCATATCCGGTTTCAAGGCTCTAAGCGCTGTCCTGCCTCTCCTCACGCCCGTCTATGCTGTCGGCGGAATCGATGTGTCCCGGCTTGCCGGGTGGCGATCGGCAGGAGCCGCAGGTGTGGGAATAGGAACCAGGCTCTATCGCCCAGGCGATACCCCTTCGGTCGTTTCGGCCCGCGCGCAGGGGCTGGTCGCCGCCTGGACTGCAGCCGTCGAATGATCACAGGCCCGGTGGAGGTCGTTAAGGTTGGCAATGCCCTTGGTGAAAGCATCGTTTGGGATTCGAGATGCAACAGTTTCTGGTGGACGGATACCCTCCAGGCCGTCGTCCTGCGCCTTGACTGGTCAACCCATGAGGTTACGCGCTACCCGACCGGTCGCCCGGTCTATTCACTCGCCCTGACCAAAGATCCGGAATGGCTGCTCGTCGCGGCCGCGCGTGAAATCGGATTGTTCCGGCCCCTTGAGGGCCATTATGTGTTCGTGGCCGCCCCTGAAATGGCCCCGGGCCTCAGATTGAACGACGGGAAGGTGGACCCATGGGGAAGGTTCGTCGTCGGTGAGTTATCGATCGCGGCGGACGGGCCTCCCGCAAGCGTCTTCCGTCTCGAGCCTTCAGGAGCGCTCACGCGTCTTGCCGCAGGTCTTTCAGCGGTCAATGGTTTGGCCTTCGACGTTGGGGCGAGCACCGCCTACGTCTCCGACAGCCGGCTTGGATCGATCTGGCGGACTCCTTACCCGAGGACGGCGCAGGTCTTTCAACGCGAGAGCTCCTTTCAGACTGCCGGGAGCCTGAGCCGGCCCGACGGCGCTTGCGTGGATAGCGCCGGCGTCCTCTGGTCCAGCCAGTACGGAGACGGAACTGTCCGGGCCTTTGGGCGGGACGGTTCCCCGCTGATGGCCGTCTCTCTTGCAGCGCCGCATGCGACTTGCTGCGCCTTCGGTGGCCCCGATCTCAACTGGCTCGCAGTAACAACCGCTTCAGGCGGCCAGCAGACGGATGCACATCTCCATCTGTTGAAAACCGATAGCCGCGGACCCGGACCAGCCTTGTGGGGACTGACAACTTAAGTGTCCCAGTCCGCAGATAGTGAACCGCTCCGGGTTTGCCGAAGGCCTCAACTCCTGAGAGGAAGAGGCCATGACAAGCAAGACGACGAACAAGTTCTCACCCGAGGTTCGCGAGCGAGCGGTCCGGATGGTGGTGGATCACGAACGGGACCATGCGTCGCGCTGGGC
>NZ_JAFCWQ010000040.1:0-12991 GCF_049897665.1 Brevundimonas sp. TWP2-3-4b1
GGACGGTAGCCGCCGCGATTTTGGACTTTAATCTGGTTGATGGAGAATCTTCGCCATTGGTCGAGGCCCTCGTTAGTCTTGACGTTCCCTTCATAGTCCACACGGCCGTGGATCTCCCGACGGCTTTGGCGGCGCGCTTTTCAGACCTGGTCGTCAGGATCAAGCCTTGCCCGGCGGCGAGTTTGGTCGCGGAACTTGAGATTTTGCTCGTCCAGCATGAGCGCGCTGTTGGAGCCGCCGTCGCGGCGTCACTTCATCTCAGAACGACGGTACGCGTTGAAGAATGAACCATCTTTGCCCGATGAAGGGTGCTGGCGCGGCCTCGTCGTGCCGGGGCTCAGTGCTGATCTTGTCATTCTATGCGCCGACCCGGGGGTCGATATCGCGGCGCTTGGAAGGCTCTCGGCACTTATCGCGCGCGGCTTCTATCAACAGCCTGCTCGGCCGTGCGGAGCGACCTGAGGATTTCGAACGCCTGGTCATTGGACAGGCGCATCACCTTGGACAGCGAAAGAGTGCGCGCTGCGATCGAGAGAAGGAAGTGCTGGGCCAATAGATCACTCCCCGGGTTTCGTTCACCGGCGAGTGTCGGATCTTGCTACGACAGAAACGGTCGGAACCGAAATGTCGCACCTTTGGTTCAGCCCCTGCGTTTCCCGGTTCGGGGCGATCCTTGGTGCGCTTGCCACCTAATGCCGGAGAACGCCCATCTTCCGATCCGACGACGAGAACGCCAGCAGTAGGGGTTCAAATCCTAAGCTTCAGCCTAAAGATTCCTGACCACACACGCCGCGATCTACAACACCTTCAACATCCAGCGCCATTTGATCAGCAGACCCACTCTTCGCCGCTTTCGCGCCGATGCGGCGTCTGTTTGGGCAGCCGCGATCGCCTGATTTCAGGCAGGTAGGGCGGCTTTCGACTTGGCGCAATTAACCTGTCAGCACCTATCTGTGAGTGGAGTGCCTCGGACGCTCGCGGGAGTGCGATCGTCTCGGAGCGAGGCCGAGCCGATCGCAACCGATCAGGTGGCTAACGGTTAGGGGGACTCGACCCACTTCTAAGGAATCGCCATGTCCGACGCCGCAATCGCCGCCACCAAACGCTTCGGTGAGATCGTCAACACCGGTGCGCTCGACGCATTTCCGGAAGTCGTGGCCGAAGGCTGCGTCGATAATGACCCGTCCCCAGAACAGGGCTCCGGCCCCGAAGGGTTCAAGACGTTCTTCACCGGCATGCGGGCGGCCTTTCCCGACATGAAGGTGGAGCCCGAGACCATGGTCAGCGAGGGTGACAAGGTCGCTTTCGCCTACACACTGACCGGCACGCACCAAGGCGACTTCCTGGGCGTTCCCGCCACCGGCAAGCCGATCGAGATCCGGGGGATGCAGATCGGCCGGTTCGAGGACGGCAAGATGGTCGAGCGCTGGGGCTCTTCGGACGAGCTTGGCATCCTAAAGCAGATCGGCGCGGCTCCGGTCTGAGGCGAGCAGTTGCTAAAACCCGCTGCCTGCGATGTCGCGATCATCGGCTCCGGTTCGGCCGGGCTCGCCGCCTATCATGCGGCGAAAGCCACGGGCGCGAAGGTCCTGCTGATCGAGGCCGGGCCCGGCGGCACGACCTGCGCGCGATATGGCTGCATGCCGTCCAAGCTCCTCCTGGCGGCCGCGCGCTCAGCACGAGACACCAGGGCGGCGACGACGTTCGGCGTCCGCGTCGTGGACATTGCGATCGACGGCAAGGCGGTCATGGCCCGGGTGCGGCGCGAACGCGATCACTTCGTGGGAGCTGTGCTGGAGGAGGTCGCCGCCATCCCGCTGTCCGACAGGCTGCGGGGTCGGGCGCGGTTTTCTAGTCCCGACACCTTGACGCTCGACGATCATACGATCGTCACGGCCCGGGCCATCGTGATCGCCACCGGCGCGCGGCCGGTCGTCCCCAAGGAACTGGCCGAGACCTGCCAGGAGAGGATCGTCACTCACGAGACGGTCTTCGATCTGGAAACACTACCGCGCGCGTTGGCGGTAATCGGCGCTGGTCCACTCGGTCTGGAACTGGCCTTGGCCTTTGGCCGGCTGGGTGTGAAGACGACGGTCTTCGACGAGGGCGACACGATCGGGGCGGTCAGGGATCCCGTCGTCGCCGAGGTCGTGGCCGATCAGATGAAGCGGGAGCTTGTCTTCGAACTGGGCGTGAAGGTCGAGGCGAAGCGCAAGCCAGACGGCGACATCCTGCTCCAATGGTCGGAGTCCGGCGGCAAGGCGCGGCGCGGGACGTTTGACTATGTGCTCGACGCGACGGGGCGGAAAGCCGCCGTCGAAGGTCTGGACCTGAACCTCGCGGGCCTGGACTGCGACGAGGACGGCGTGCCCGTGTTCGATCCCGACACTCTCCGCTGCGGCGGGTTGAACATCTTCATCGCGGGCGACGCGAACGACGACCGGCCTGTCCTGCACGAGGCTTCCCTGCAGGGCGAGCTGGCCGGTCGCAACGCCGCGCACGCACCGAAGCTGGAGAAGCGGATCCCGATGCCGAGCATGGCCGTTGTCTATTCCGATCCGGACATCGCCAGCATAGGACCGGGCTGGGACGAAGATGCGGCCAAGGGCTGGAATGTCGGATGCAGCGATGACGTTGGAAGGGCGCGGGTCGACGCCAAGCCGTCGGGGGTGCTGCGCGTCTATGCCGAGGCGAAGGACGGTGTGCTACTCGGCGGCGAACTGTTTGGACCGGACGTCGAGCATCTCGCACATCTGCTCTCTTGGGCGGTCCAGCTTAAGATGACGGCCAGGGACGTGCTCGATATGCCCTTCTACCATCCGACGATGGAAGAGAGCCTGAGAACGGCGCTGCGCGACTTGGCGGATAAGCAAAAAAACTGAACTCACCCGCCCTCGCGGAAGTCCGGATAAAGGCTCATGCCGCCGTCGACGAAGAGCGTGGTCCCAACCACATAATCGGCCGCGTCCGAGGCCAGCCACACCGCGCTCTGAGCCACGTCGTCGACTTCTCCGATCCGGCCGTAGGGGATCAGTTTCAGCAGTTTGCGCGCCGCCGCCGGCGTGTCCCAGGCGGCTTTGTTGATTGAGGTCTTGATCGCTCCGGGGGCGATGGCGTTGACGCGGATTTTCTGGTCGGCGAGCTCCTGCGCCATCGTCTCCATCAGCATGCGCACTCCGCCTTTGGCTGCCGCATAGTTGGCGTGACCAGCCCAAGGTATGCGCTGGTGCACCGAGGTGACGAACAGCACCTTGCCGAGCGCCTTGGACCGATTGGGCTCCAGCCCCTGACGCCGGAAGCGCTTCGCTGCCTCCTGAGCGCAGAGGAAGGCTCCGGTCAGATCGAGGTCGATCACCTTGCGCCAGTCCTCCAGCCTCATCTCCAGGAAGGGCGCATCTGCCTGAGCACCGGCGTTGGCGACCAGGATATCCACCCCGCCGAAATGGGCGTCCGCCGCATCGAAAAGACGCTGCACGTCTTTTGGCTTCGAGACGTCTGCCTTGACCGAGACCGCGCGGCCCTCCTTTTCGAGAATCTCTGCCGTCACGGCCTTGCCTGCGTCCGCGTCGCTGTGGTGATTGACCACGACAGCGGCCCCCGCTTCGGCGAAGGCCAGGGCGATGGCCTTGCCGATCCCCGAGCTGGCGCCGCTGACCACGGCTCGCTGACCGGCGAGAGGTTTTTGACTCATGCGCAATCCCGATCGGCGGAGGTGACGGTTCCGGAGACGATGCCCCCTGCGTCGCGCGTCACCCTACATACGAACCTGTGATCGCCGACGGTCAAGCCGCGGATCTCGAGCCTATCGACGCCAGTCGGAAGAGTAGGGCTTTCCATCATTGGTCCCGACGGACCGACGCGCAGGCCAAGCAGTTCTGTCAGGAGGTAGGGCGCCGCACCTGCCGACCAGGCTTGCAACGGCTCGGCGAACGGACACCTTGCCGGAAACAGGCCGGGCTCGCGGTCGAATCCGATGAAGAACTCGGGCAGACGTCCCATGGCGAAATGCTCCGAAACATCGATCATTGTGTCGAAAACGGAGATCGCGTTTTCAGTCAGGCCGTATCTCTTCATGCCCGCCGCAATCAGTGCGTTATCGAAGGGCCAGACGCTGCCCAGATGATAGTTCAGCGGGTTGTAGGCCGCAGCCTCCGCCGACAGGGTACGAATGCCCCAGCCCCCATTCATGTCAGGACGCATCATTCGCTCGGCCGTACGCCTGGCCTTGTCGTCGTCGGCGATGCCTGACCACAGCACCTGACCCGCGTTGGAGCCTACGACGGCCAGTTGACGCCCGCCGGCCTCAAGACCGAGAGCGAAACACCCCTCGGCCTCCATCCAGAAATCCCGGTTGAACCCTTCGCGCAGAGCGGCGGCTGAGGTCTCCAGGTCGGCGGCGGCACCGTCTTCGCCTGCCCGCCGAAACGCATCGGCCATCAGGCGTTGCGCCTGCCAGACGTAACCCTGGACTTCGCTGAGCGCGACCGGCCCTTGCGAAGGACTGCCGTCAGCGCGCGGCACGCCGGTCATCGAATCCTTCCATCCCTGATGGATCACGCCGTCTTCGTTCTGACGATCATAGGTCAGATAGCCGTTCTCGTCGGCGGCGCTGCGAGCCGCCATCCAGGCGAGCGCCGCATCGATGCTGGTCCGGAGTTCGTCGAACAGGTTGTCTGATCCTGACCACTGCGCATGGCGTCCGACCAGGATCAGGAACAGGGGCGTCGCGTCGATCGACAGGTAGCTCGGTCGGTGCGGGACTTCTCCCAGATTGGCCATGGCTCCGACCCGGAGCTCATGCGGCATTTTTCCAGGTTCTTCGCCGGTCTCAGCGACGATCTTCTTACCCTGGTGGCGAGCGAACAGACGCAGCACACCTTCGGCCGGTCGTGGATCAAACGGCAGGCTCTGCAAAGCCGCGATGAGGCTGTCCCGCCCGAAAGGCGCGACGAACCAAGGCAGGCCGCCGGCGATGAACGGCTCCTCCAGCTCGGTCAGCAGCATCCTCAAATCCTTAAACGACCTGTCGAGCAGCCGTTCGAAGAGGACGTTGTTGCTGGTGACTGAAACGCCGTCATAGACGGCTGGAATCGGCGGCTTCGCTCGGGCAGGCGCGTCGACCTCTACGACGAAGAAGCGGATCTCGAGCGCTTCCGTCTGCTGCTGGCCGATCTCCAAATCGAAAGCGATTTGGCGGGCGCTGCCTCGCGCCGTGATTTGGGCGGCGCGATCGAGGACGACCGTGAGGCACCGCTCGACCTCGTCGGCCCCGAGATAGCGAAAGGTCAGTCCGTTGTCCTGCGTCTCGACGGCGCGCAACGGGCCTCTGGCCTTCGCCTCTGCGCCTCGAAGCTCAAAGATGTCCTCGAACAGGGCGTCGATTGTCAGCGCCAGTTCGAACCGGATCGGCTCCAAAGCGAAATTGCGGATCGTGATCCGATCGGCGAGGCATAGGCTTTCGCCCGCGACCCTTCGGTCTAGTCGAAGGGCGAAGCACTGAGGCTCCATCAACTTACCGTCCGTCTGGACGATCCGGTCGTTGGTCAGGTCGTGGGCCGCCTCGGAGCCCCGCGCCGCGCTCGACATCAGCACCAGAGGCTCCCGTCCGCCCAAGGTCAGCTCGTACCGGCTTAGGAAACGGGTATCGCGGTGAAACAGGCCGACGCCGGCATCGCTACCACTCGGTATTCCGCCGTTGGGACAGGTCGCAAGAAACAAGGCGCCATCCTTGATCAGAATGGGCTGGGTGACTTCCGTCATGAAGGGGGCGTCGCTCAAGTCTGGCTCCGGTTTCGCGCAAGCCAAGCTGGCGGAAACCAACAACGCACAAAACCACTCCTCGCTTCACTTCAAAGAAAATCCGGCCGGTGGAAACGTCGGCCCGCACGACGCGTTGAGGCGGACAATCAATCGCCCGCCGTGTGCGATTTGTATCAGCCACAGGATTTTCGATGACCGACCGCCTGACGATGCAGGACCCGCGCGAACAATACGCCAAGCCGCCGTTCCCAAAGCAGCCGCAACCGGTCCCTGGCCTGGCCGCGAAAATGGATCCCCAGCCCGATCACGGCGAGACCAGCTACAAGGGGTCAGGCAGGCTGGCCGGCCGCAAGGCGCTGGTCACAGGTGGAGATTCAGGCATCGGCCGTGCGGCCGCGATCGCCTATGCTCGAGAGGGTGCCGACGTCGCCATAGCCTATCTGCCGGGCGAAATGACCGATGCGCACGATGTCATCGCGTTGATCGAGGCGGAAGGCCGCACGGCGGTCGCGCTTCCCGGCGACATCACCGACGAAAACTGGTGCAAGCAGCTCGTCGCCGCTGCGGTCGCGGGCCTGGGTGGTCTCGACATTTTGGTCATCAACGCTGGCCACCAGCAGGCGCGTGACTCGATCGCCGAGGTGACTTCGAAGGATTTCGACGTCACGATGAAGACCAACCTCTACGCCATGCACTGGATCACCCAGGCCGCCGTGCCGCATTTAAAACCGGGGTCGGCGGTGATCACGACCGCCTCGGTGCAGGCCTATGATCCGTCGGCCAACCTTCTGGATTACGCGACCACCAAGGCCGGGATCGTCGCCTACACCAAGGCGCTTGCCAAACAGCTGATTGAAAAAGGTGTGCGTGCCAATGTCGTGGCTCCGGGTCCGTTCTGGACGGCGCTCCAGGCGAGCGGCGGCCAGCCGCCGGAGAAGGTCATGACGTTCGGCGAGCAGAGTGCCTTCGGTCGGCCCGGCCAGCCAGTCGAGATCGCCCCGGTCTACGTCTTGTTGGCCTCACAAGAAGCCAGTTTCACGACCGGAGAGATTTACGGCGTGACGGGGGGCGCTGGGATCGCCTGACGACCGCCAGAGATGACGGTCGCCTTGTCCGAGCGACATGCCGCAGGTGCGGAACCTCGCGGCGTTGGGCCGGTTCAAATCATATGAGCTTAAA
Organism: Brevundimonas sp. TWP2-3-4b1; assembly: GCF_049897665.1. Lineage (NCBI taxonomy): Bacteria > Pseudomonadati > Pseudomonadota > Alphaproteobacteria > Caulobacterales > Caulobacteraceae > Brevundimonas > Brevundimonas sp. TWP2-3-4b1. Next base: position 6,940 of record NZ_JAFCWQ010000040.1, read on the forward strand.
AACCTATTCCGTGACCCTTGAATCCTCCGAGGGCGTCACCCGCGAAGTTAGAGTGCAGTCGCCCACGGACGTCCAAGCCGGAGACGCAGCCATCGCCTTGGCGGAGGATGACGAAGGGATTGTTTCGATCAATGAGATCGAAAACGGGGGTATCGTAGACGCCGGTCCGCCGAAATCTCAGGCCGCCGAGTTAGCTCCTGTGACACCCGGGGCTGCCGCCGCTCCTGAGGCGGGTCTAGCGGAGACCAATGAGTAAGGACAACGCACTCGCGTTGGGGCACCGACAACGCGTGTATGCGCGCGACGCAAAGCGTCGATGCCCCTCCGTGGGCACAGTCTGATGGACATCCGGCATCGGACCGAAAGCACATAACAGCGCATGACGTCCGTCGGTCAGGTGGTCATCACCGACCCGGAATCGACGCGCATGTTTGCGCCGTTTATGAAACTGGCCCGCTCTGAGCAGAGGAAGACAATCATCGCGGCGACCTCTTCGGGTTTACCGCGTCGCTTCAAAACCATTCCGGGACGCTCCTCCTCAAGGAAGGTGTCGACCGCCTCTTCGAAAGTCATATCCTTTTCGTCCGCGCGCTTCTGCATCATCTTGTCGGTCATGGGTGTGGCGATGAAGGCGGGGGAGACGGTGTTTACCAAAACGTTGTCGCAGCCGTAAGCCTTGGACAGACCCTTGGCGAAGTTGATGATGGCGGCTTTCGACGCACAGTAGGCTAGCTCGTCTACATAAGGCTGGACGCCGTCCTCGGACCCAATGAGCACGATACGACCCCATTTCTTCTCGCGCATCGCGGGAATGGCTTCGCGGGCGTTGCGCACGGCTCCCATCAGATTGATGTTTAGCGTGTCGAGCCAGCCTTCATCGTCCACCTGAAGAAAGTCGCCCGTCGCTCCGGTTACGCCAGCAGCGTTGACCAGAATGTCCGGGGCACCTAGCCGCTCGCGGACCTGCACGTGGAGCGCTTTCACGTCGTCGATCTTGATCACATCCGCCTCGACGGCGATGATCTCACCAAGCGCGCTCAGTTCTTTCAGCGTTTGCGCCAGGTCGCCATGTGGCTTGTCACTGATCGCCACCCGCACACCTTCTTCAAGAAGAAGTCGTGCGGTCTCTTTTCCGATCCCGCTGTCTGCACCGGTGACGAGGGCAATCTTGCCCTGGATGTTCAGCTTCATAGCAGGCCTCAATATTTTCGGGAGAGGCAAGAGAAACCGCCGGAGCGCCCGGAGTTCCTGGGAACCGCGAACGCTCGCCTGACTTGGTCATCCATGGCAAGCAAGACCCCATCCCTCATTTCCCCATCGGCACAGGGTGTCCTTGATGACTTGGCTGGTTGGAAGCCGGCCGCGGACGCGTCAGCCGCGGACGAAGTTTGGCTCGCCAGTTTTCGCAGTCAAACGGCAGCACTCGCGCGCTTCAGCGGCGTTGCGGAACGCCTGCATGAGGTTCGCCATGTCTTTGCGGACAGTCCAAATGGGCCTCTTCCCATCCGGATCTACCGCCCGTCGCCCGGTTATTTGCCGGTGCTCCTTCACATCCGCGGCGGCGGCGGAATTGCAGGTTCTCTCGACGCGCATGACGCAGCTCTAAGGGCCTTAGCGAAGACGACCGGGTGGGCGGTTGCAGCCCCCGACTACCGTTTGGCTCCTGAGGCTCCGTTCCCGGCGCAGTTGGACGACAGCGAGGTCGCTCTGCGTTGGCTTGTAAAGCATGGAAGAGAATGGGCTCTCGACGCCGATCGCTTGGTCGTTTCAGGCGACAGCATCGGCGGGACCCTGGCAACCGCGCTCGCGGTAAGGGCCCGGGACGCCCAGATCCCCTTGGCAGGCCAAATCCTGCTATTTCCGAATGTCGACCTCCGCCAGGACGCCCCTTATCACTCTCGCCAGACCGAGAATGGACGGATCATCGAGCAAGTCGATTTGGAACGCCAAATCGACGTCTACCTCAACAGAAGTGCGGATCGGCTAAACCCTGAAGCCTCGCCTTTGCTGCAGCTAGCACCGTCGATTGGGGAACCTATTCTTTTAGTGACCTGTTCTGCCGATCCATTGCGGGATGAGGGCCAGACCTACGGGTGCCAACTCTTAGCTGCTGGCGCAAGGTTGCACGAGGAGTGTTTAGAGGGCGCACTCCACGCGGTCCTGCAGATGCGGGGACGGGTGAAGGAGGCCGACACCCTATTCGAAAGGATCAGCCATTGGCTGTTTGATGTCGGGGGACCCGCAGCGCCATGCCTAAGAGGCTGACCGGAAATGAAGTTGGGTGAAATCAGTCGTTTGTGATTCTGTTGAAGGTGCGAGCCATCAACGGATATCGACATGTGGACTGAGATCACCCGGCGTAAGCATGCCCGAAAGGGGCTGCGCTATTCAAGCGATCTGACGGATGCGGAATGGGTGGTGCTGGAGCCGTTGCTGCCGGCGCGGTCTCGTCTGGGGCGTCCGGCGAAATGGTCGTTGCGGACGATCACTAACGCGCTGCTGTATATTCTGCGCAGCGGTCAGCCCTGGCGGATGCTGCCGGGGGACTTTCCTCCGATGACGACGGTGCAGGGGTATTTCTACGCCTGGCGCGACACCGGGGTGTGGAGCACGATCAATCACCTGCTGCTAATGGAGTGCCGCGAGGCTGTTGGGCGCGAGGCCTCGCCCAGCGCCGGGGTGAACGACAGCCAGAGCGTCAAGACCACGGAAAGCGGCGGCCCAACGGGCTATGATGCGGGCAAGAAGATCAAGGGCAGGAAGCGTCGCATCCTGACCGATACCAGCGGTCTGCTGGTGGCCGCGCGGGTCCATACGGCCGACATCCAAGACCGCGACGGCGCGCCTGACGTCCTGGCCTCGATCCGCTCCAGCTTCCCCTGGCTGCGCCACGTCTTCGCCGACGGCGGCTATGCCGGCGACAAACTCCGGACAGCGCTCAAGAGCCACGGCGACTGGACGATCGAGGTCATCAGGCGATCCGACACCGCCAAGGGGTTCGTGCTGCTACCGCGACGCTGGGTCGTGGAGCGCACATTCGCCTGGCTCGGTCGAAACCGACGCCTGGCCAAGGACTTCGAAAAAACCATCGACAGCTCAACCACCTGGCTACTCATGGCCTCGGTTCAGCTCATGACCCGACGACTCGCAAACCCCTGAACATGTTCAGAAACATTATGAGTCAGACTCTAAGCAAGCTCGGGGCTTTTCACGGATTGGTCTTTCAGGCGGCGCACGACGCACCAGTCGAGAAGGTCAATAAATTTGCCCTGCGACAAACCGGTGTTCAGCCCTGCTCATCAGGTCCAATAGGATCGCCGTGACTTGCGCCCCGCTTCCATTCTCGGTGATGATCCGGAACGACTGTTGGCTTAGCGGAGTAGGATCAGGGCGGGCCATGCTCCATTTTTTGAAAAGCCGGGCCTGAATTAATCTTTCCCCTAGAATGGTAATGTTCTCATGACGGCTGTCGGCCCGGACGCGTTTCATGAGCAGGTCCACCTCACCCCTGTCTCCCTCGACAACCTGGACGAACTTTCCATCAGGTAGAGCAAGTGCGCCGGAGATTCGGTTACGCTTGTTGTTGCGGATCGACGCGTTGAATATTGCGTCCAGACCTGACACGTCGTCATGAGAAATACAGGAGTCGCTCCTGTAAACCAACCGGATCAGGTTCTTTTGCATCAAAAGGGATTTCCCCGGGGCTCGAAGCCCTCGCCGTGGAAACACCGCACTGTTTCAAATGATCCCGGTCGTCAGGCGAACATCGAAACATTGCTCTTGCGGAAGGGACGAAAGGAGTTCGTTAACCACCCCTCGCCGACTTTCAGCGCGTCCGCTTTTGGCTTGTCCGGGGGGTCCACTTTCCGGCTCGCTGGTCAAGACCGATCCCGACCGAGGCTGTGTAAAAACTCCTGGCCGTCGGCCCGTTTTGCGAAGCTGGACGATTGATGCCGCCGGTTTTGGCCTCCGTGATGCTCCGAAAAGTCTCTTCCGTAGGATTATGCAGCCAACTGAAAGTCCTGCCAGAGTTTTTACACAGCCTCGACCCATAGCGGACGTTTGTCGTCGGCCAATCGGTCATTTGGGCAACGATGCTGAGGACGTCGGACTTGCGGCTGCGATCATAGCTCAACCTTAGCCATTTGGAACAACACTGATCTCTCTTCTCTCTGCTTGCGCCGGGGTTAAACAGGACAGTAACATGAAGACGAACCGCATCGCCGCCTTGACGGCATCCGTCGCGCTCGCGGCTACACTGGCTGCGTGCGCAGGAATGGACGGGATGATGGGTGGCGGCTCGGTCGCAAGTGCCTCGATGGGCATGAGCGGACGTCCGGACGCAGATATGCAAGCCGTGCTCGATGCACACGCCGCCCTTGGGGCTCGACCAATCGAAACCCTGTCCGTGGCCCAGGCGCGCACCCAGCCCACGCCAGCTGACGCGGTGCGTCGGGTCAAGGAAATGCGCGGCATGTCGACTGCGCCCGATCCTACGGTTTCGGTGCAGAACCTCACCTACCCGGCTGGCGCGGGGTCGCAGCCGGTAAGGGTTTACAGGCCGGCCGGTGCCGTCGGCACCAACCTGCCGGTCGTCGTCTACTACCACGGCGGCGGTTGGGTCATTGCGGACCTCGACGTCTACGACGCCACCCCACGCTCCATGGCCCGAAACATGAACGCCATCGTTGTGTCGGTCGAGTATCGCAAGGGGCCAGAGATGAGGGTCCCGGCGGCGCACGACGACGCCAACGCGGCGTGGCGGTGGGTTATGGCCAACGCAGCGTCATGGGGCGGCGACCCCATGAATATGGCAGTGGCTGGCGAAAGCGCGGGCGGCAATCTGGCAATGAACGTAGCCATCGCCGCGCGCGACAACGGCTGGACGCAGCCCAAGGCAATTCTCGCCGTCTACCCCATCGCTAACGCAAGCACGACCCTCCGTTCCAAGGTCGAGAACACAATGAGCCTGCCGCTGCGCACGACCACGCTGGACTGGTTTGGCCGCTACGCCCTTCCCTCCGCGGACTTCGCTCAGGACCCACGCTTCAATCTTGTCGCAGCCGATCTGCGAGGCCTCCCGCCAGTAATCATCGTCAACGCAGACATTGATCCTCTGCGCGACGACGGAGCGACGCTGGAGACCGCGCTGGAGGCGGCGGGCGTCAGCGTAGAGCGAAGAAATTGGGAAGGCGCGACGCACGAATTCTTTTCGATGGCTGACGTGGTCAGGGATGCTTACGACGCCCAGCAATGGTCCTTCCAACGTCTCCGCGGCGCATTGCGTTAGGGCCTGCGGGGTATCGAGATTTGCTAGGCTCAGGACTCATAGCCAGAAGAGCACGGTCGTTGCGAGGGCGATGGCGGACAGGAAGACGGTCGGGCATCGATCGTAGCGGGTGGCGACGCGCCGCCAGTCTTTGAGCCTGCCGAACATGATTTCTATGCGATTTCGACTTTTGTACCGGCGCTTGTCGTAACGGATAGGCTCGGTCCGGGATTTCCGACCGGGGATGCAGGGCGTGATGCCCTTGGCCTGCAAGGCCTCCCTGAACCAGTCCGCGTCATAGCTCCGGTCGCCCAGCAGCCATTGCGCCCTGGGCAGGCTGTCCAGCAAGGCTGCGGCACCGATGTAATCGCTGACACGGCCTGCTGTCATGAACAGGCTGATCGGGCGTCCGTTCGCATCAGTCACGGCAAAAAGCTTGGTGTTCATGCCGCCCTTGGTGCGTCCAATCAGCCGCCCAAGACCCCCTTTTTTAACCCCCAGGCTCGAAACCGTGCGGTGCGCTTTGAGATAGGTCGCGTCGATCATGACGGTGCGCCGTTCGGACTGGGCGCCAGACAGCCGCTGCATCATCCTGATGAAGACGCCGGTCTCGCTCCATCGCTTCCAGCGATTGTACAGGGTCTTGTGTGGGCCATAGGCCGCTGGCGCGTCACGCCAGCGCAGCCCGTTGCGATTCACGAAGATGATCCCGCTCAGTACCCGACGATCATCCACCCTCGGCCTGCCGTGGCTCTTCGGAAAGTGCGGCCTGAGCCGCTCCAT
>NZ_JAFCWQ010000041.1:0-9797 GCF_049897665.1 Brevundimonas sp. TWP2-3-4b1
CCTGACCGCGCGCCATATCGCGGGCGACGTCGGGGATACGGCCCTCGACCTGCCGCTCCATGCGGTCGTTGCCGCGGCCGTGATCGCCGCCCCGGTTGTCGTTGCCGCCGCCCCGGTTTGCATTTCCGCCACCGTTGCCGTTGCCGCGTTCCTGCTGGGCGTTGTCGCCCCCGCCATTGCCGTTGCCCCGGCCATTACCGTTGCCATTACCGTTGCCATTCTGCGCCATCGCGGCACCCGAGATGGCCAGGGTCAGCGCCAGCGCGCTCGTCAGGGTGATTGATCGTTTCATTGTCAGACTCCTCGTCTGGAAGACCTAACGACCACAAACCTTCGCTGTTCCGCCGCTGCCATCGGCACCGTTGTCAAGGTATCTGAAGCGAAGGTCCGCTTGCCACCCGAAAGAGACGCTGAGAGAGTCCGCATTCAGCCGGTGCGGTTGGTCTTTGGAGCGGTGTTGAACAGCGGACACTCCGCACCGGCGCTGCGGGTCAGGATCGGCTGTTAGTCCGCCCTGCCTGCTTTGGGCCAAAGCCCCATTCCACGAAACGGCACGGTGCGTGCGAATGCGTCGCGGTCCCGCCGCTAGGGGGGTGAGCGCTTTACCGAAGCCTTTTGAGCGTCTTCCTCTTGTTTGGCGGCCTCGTCGCCGTCGCCGACCTTTTCCTCGACGCTGGCTGAGAAGCGCTGGTAGACGCCCAGCCCCACGAGTACGAGGACCGAGACCAGAACCAGGGCGGTGGGATAGCCCAGCATGGCGACATCGCTGCGCGCGGTCTTGAACACTACCACCAGCCCCTCGAGGAACAGGGCGATGACGATGGTGGACAGGAACTTCGTGAGAGAGCGCCGGGCCACGGCGGCTCCGCGCTTTTCATGGTCGCCGGTGACCTCCTCCTCAAACATGTATTTGGCCACGTCGAAGACGGCGATGGCGACGATGACATAGCCCAGAGCCGCCAAAATGGCGTCGCCGGCCGCGTCGACGGATCCACTACCGGCCTTGGTCAGTTCCATCAGGCCCACGCCCATCAGGCCGAAAGCCAGAAGCAGGAGCACAAGGCTGGTGGCCCCGAAGACAAGGCGGGAGATGAAGGTCATGGGACGCGTCCTCGCATGCTTTCGCCAGACGCCGTCCAAAAGCGGCTAAGCCTGAAATGGGAAAACGCCCGCACCCCGATCACGTTGCCCGGCTTGACAAGATGACGCTGCCTCATCGGAAAAGCTTGGTGAATCTCCCGCTCGCCGGGACTGAGCGCTCACGACACCAGACTCTTGGCAGGAGGTCGAATGTCGCCCGTTAGCAAGATCACTGTGGATCGGCGTCGAGATCGGACCCCATCGAAAGGCGGCCTAGGTGGTCGAATTCGCAATATAAAGGTACTTTAGCGTGCATGATGACTGGCATGCGTCGGGACCCCGTTTCGCCCCGAGATATTAAGCTTATTCAATATGTTATTTCATATCGGGTGGGGTCCCGCCTTGAACGCCGATCAACAGAGCTAAGTTTGGAATTACAGAGCCGCTAGCGAGGCCCCGGCCGTGTTCGTGCCTTGGCATGATTGGTGGCCGATTGGGTACCTTCGGTGAGTTCGACGCTGTAGGACCCTACTGTCTCTTTGTTGAGGCTGTTGGCCCTAACGAACCAAGTCTGGCCATCGCCTGTGAAGGCCACTGCTGCGTCCGTACCTCCACCCCCGTCGTCGTCCGACTGAACGGCGGCACCGGAACATTGGCCCGAACCGACGCTAAGGTAGGCGTCGAAGTCTGCTGATCGCATGAGCACGCGGTACCCTGATCCAGGCGAGGTCTGCACCTCGTAGCAATCATAGTAACTGTCGTCGCTCAGCTTAGCGTCCGAAGACGTCAGGTCTCCCGTGATGGGCTGCCCCAAGGCAAGGCTCGTCGAACCGGTGCCCTCACCGAGTTCCACTGTGTAGGTGCCGCTCGTGTCGGCCGCGAGGCTGTTAGCCCTTACGAACCACGTTTGACCGTCGCCGGTGAAGTTGACAGCGGAATCTGTGCCTTCCGCACCGTCGTCGTCGGACAAGGTGGGCGTACCCGCGCAGTCGCCAGTCCCCACGCTCAGGTAGGTGTCGAAATCTACGGACCGCAGGACCGCGCGATAAGCCGCTCCTTGGACTGTCTGAACAGCGTAACAGTCGAAGAAGCTATTGTCGCCGAGCCTTGAGTCAGAGCGGCTCAGATCGCCACGGATCGTCTGGCCGACGGTGATGAATCCGCCGCTGCTCTCCGCGGTGGGAGCCGGAGACGAATCCATGGTCCGGCCGGACGGCTCGCCGGGCGCGTTCGGCGACGAAGATTGCCGCGATTGGGGGTTCGGCGCGGGCGATACGCCGTCGTTGGCGACTGGCCCGGTCCCTTGCGTCGGCGGGCGACCCAGTTCGTCGCCGCCGGTGCGCACTTGCTGCATCACCGCCAGGCCGTCCTCGTCGCCGGCTTCGGCGGCCAGGTTCCACCAATAGATGGCGTCGGCGTCCGACTGCGGCACGCCCAGTCCCTCGTTATAGATGTGGCCGAGACTGACCCGCGCGCCGTTGTCGCCTGCATAGGCGGCTCGGCGAATGAAGGCGGCACCTCCCGCCTCGTCCTTGGCGACCTCGTTGCCCTGCACCAGCAGAAAGCCGTAGTTGGCCATGCTGGTTCGATCTCCCGCCTCGGCGGCCTGGCGAAGCAGCCGCACTCCCTCGGCGTGAGTCCCGCCGCGATCCGTCAGGTACATTCCGGCCAGAAGGCCGGTGGAGCCCATCTCGCCCTGGTCGGAGGCGGCCTTCAGATAATCGACAGCCTTGGCGTCGTCGCGCTCAACGCCGGCACCCATGGCGTAGAATGTGCCGAGCATGGCCTGGGCCTGAACCTCGCCGGCCGCCGCAGCCGGGATCAGATACCGCGCCGCCTGCTCCTGGTCTTCGACTGCGAGCGAAAGGCCGTACTGGGCCTGGCCGAACGAATTGCCCGCATCCGCCGCCTGTCTTAGCCAGCGCTGGCCTTCGCCTGGGTTCGCCGGGCCCCCGATGCCCTCGGTCAGGAAGTATCCGTAGCTGGCCTGGCTGGGCGCATGTCCCGCGCTGGCGGCCTGCTGGAAATAGCCCCGAGCTCGCACGTCGTCGCGCGGCGCGTCGTTGAAGCCGGTGTAGTAGATGCGGCCCAGATTGTACTGCGCGCCAACGTCGCCGCCCGCCGCCTCCTGCTCTAGCCGTGCCAGCATCTGTTGCGGCGTTTCCTGGGTGCGGATGACGATTGTATAGCTGTCGACGACGCTCTGGGGCCTGTTGTTGGTATAGCCACCTGAGGCACCCAAACCGCTCGATCCGCCCGATGATCCGCTTGAGGACAGTGAGGACGAGGTCGCTCCGCTAGCGCTCGACCGGGCCGCATCGGCAGTGGCTTGTTGCTGAGCAAGGCTTCGGTCGGCGTTGATCTGATCGTTGCGGGCAGCTTCAGCCCGCATGCTGTCCATCTGACGTTGTCGATTGGCTTCGTCGGTCTGCGGGTCGGCCGAAGCGGCTGACCCTAGAGCGAGAAAGGCCAAGACAGACGCAACAATCAGAAGCTTTTTCATCACGCCATCCAACAAGGTCGGACTAACATTGATTTGGAATCGTCGGCTTGTCACGCTTGGACAAATGACGAGCACTACTGGTCGCCAGCCGCAGTCCGGAAGGTCTGCTTCCAAGACATGGCGGTGAGTGTCCGGTTTCGGGCCTGATGCCAATGTCGTGGTCCGACCCATCTCGGTCACGCATTGACGTCGCGCCGGATGGCGCTCTACTTCAGTAGCCTATCTGGGGGACCCGCGTTATGAAACTGAAAATTCTGGCCGCCTTCTGCGCCTTCGTGGCGATAATCGCGCCTTTGCCGGCCCTGGCGAACAGCACCCTGACCGACGTCAGCATTGTGCTTTCGAACCAAACAGCCTCACAGCCAACGGACGTAGTCATCACCTACAGGACGGCGGCGACACTTGTTGGAGCAGGAGGAGGGGCCGGCGATTACCTGCTGAACTTTGCCGTTGGCGTGCAGGGGTTGACCTTGGCCGCCCAGTCCAACTGTCTGCCCGGGTCTGTGTCGGTCACCATCGGCGGCGCGCCGCTGGCCGGCACGCTGCACCGCTGCAGTATTTCGGGCAACCCCTCGGTATCCGAACTAAACCTTATTCTCGGCGCTGGACAGACGGTGTCGGCCGGATCCCTTATCGAGGTCACTATCCGTAGTTCGGCCGCCTCTGCCGGCCCAACGCCCGGAACCTATTCGCCAAGCACGTTCCGCACAATCTACAATAGCTCAACTGAAGTCGGCACACCGGCCGCGCCGCCCACCTTCACCGTGAACGCGCCTCCTGCGCCCGTCCCCACGATGACGGAATGGGCGATGATCCTCCTGGGCCTGATCCTCGCTGGCGGGGCGGCGGTACTGATCCAACGCCGGCGACAGCTCGATTGACCCTATACATCGGTCCGAAACGGAACGGCCTCGACTGGAAACAGCGGGGCCGTTTTCGGATCCTGGCAAGGTCTGATGTTCACCCCTAAGGGCGGTTCGGAAGGTCTGCTTCCGGGACATGGCGGTGAGTGTCCGGTTTCGGGCCTGATGCCAATGTCGTGGTCCGACCCAAAGCGGACATCGCAGTTCGTGGATGGCGATTGCGCCTGCCCTGACCGGGCGGCCTTATTGCCGGGATGATGGCAGGCCGACACATCTATCACCGCGTCATGAACAGCCCAACACGTCGTCGCACAATGCTTGGGAGGCGGATCTCTTCGGGCGGGCTGCGAAGTAGCGGAAGAGTTGGTCGATCTTGCCAAAGCCGCGACGCTCGGTGCTGGCACAGCACCGCTGATAACAGAGCTTCACCTTTCCTTCAGAGCGAAGATGCATGCTTTGCGGCTGGAGGGGAAATGCTCAGAACGCAAACATTCGTCGCGGCGGTCACTTCGCTTCTGTGGATCGTCCTCTGCAGCCCTGCGACCGCGCAATCGGAACCGATCGTGGACCTGAGCCTGGAGGAAATCCTGCAGGCGAACGTCACTTCGGTAGCAAAACGCCCGCAGCGAGTGGAAGAAACCGCAGCGGCCGTATTCGTCATAAGCCGGGAGGACATCCGGCGTTCCGGCGTTACTACGCTGCCAGAACTCTTCCGAATGGTTCCAGGCATGGAAGTGGCTAGCCTTGCATCCGGCAACGCGGCCGTGACGGCGCGTGGATTCAATGGCCGGTTCTCGAACAAGCTGCTGGTGCTCGTCGACGGCCGGGCGATCTATCTGTCGACTCTGTCGGGCGTGCTTTGGGATCAGCAGATGCCGCCCGTCGAGGATATCGAGCGGATCGAGGTGGTCCGTGGGCCAGGTGCCACACTCTGGGGCGCCAACGCTGTGAACGGTGTGATCAACGTCGTCACCAAACATGCTGCTGATACGCTCGGCGCACTTGCTGGGGCTCGCTACAGCACCGACGACGACGGACGAATTGTCTTCCGCTTGGGCGCCAGAGTGGGCGAGCACGGAGCTTTGCGGGCGTATGTAGTCGGACACCAAGGAGAGGGTTTCGCCTACGCGGTTCCCGACCGCCGCAGGGATGATTCCTCCGCCGGTCAGGCGGGTTTTAGATATGATTTCGAGCCGAACCAGACAGACTCTTTCACGCTCCAGGGCGATGTGTACCGGGGCCGGTCCACTCTTTCGCATATTGAGCCGCCGGCTGCGGTCGGCCCCCCTGTCGGTTCGCGCTTCAGCGGACAGAACCTTCTTGGACGCTGGACCCGAACCGGTGAACGTGGAGTCAGTTCTCTACAGATATACCTAGACCATGTGGAGCGGCAGGAAGGCGGATTGGATGGCGTCAGCGATCAGGCGGACATCGACTTCTCGCAGTACTACGCTCTCGGCGATCGCCATCAGGTCGTATGGGGTGCGGGGTACCGGTGGCGGAGCGACCGGGTTGACGGAACCACGCCGTTCCTCCGGTTCACTCCGGAAGAGCGCAGCGACAGCTGGTATGGTGCCTACCTCTCGGACGAGATCACCTTGGTGCCCGACAGGCTCCGTGTCTCTCTCGGCGCAAAGATCGAGCACAACGAGTATACTGGGCTCGAAGTCCAGCCGAGCGCGCGGGTCGCCTGGACCGACCCCCGTGGATGGACGACATGGGGCGCGGTCTCGCGCGCCGTTCGCACGCCTTCTCGCTTAGAGACAGCGCTTCAAACCAGCGATCCGATCATCGCAATCGCCGCGGCGGGCGATCTCGCCGCTGAGGACCTGCTCGCTTGGGAAGCCGGCTGGCGCGGACATCTCGGTCCGGCTGTGTCGCTGGATCTGACAGCCTACCTTCACCAGTACGACAACCTCCTAGTCTGGAACGCCACGCCAGCGACGGCGCCAGGCCAGCCTTTCCTCACGCTGGAGTTCGCCAACGGTGGTCGCGTAGAGACTATGGGGTTCGAAGCCGCAATCGACGCTCGTCTCACGGATCGATGGACGGTCAAGGTCGCAGCTTCCACTATGGACATGGATGTCCTGGAGAGAGGCTTTGTCGTGCCGGGGCTTGATACCTTTGACCCGGAACGATCGCCCGGCAGCCAACTTTCGGTACGTTCCTGGTTCGACGTTACTGAGACGATAGATTTCGACGTGTGGGTCCGAGAGGTCGCGAGTGCCAGCCTCGTCGAGGCGTATACAGATCTGGACCTCCGGGCCTCGTGGCGCCCCACCCCGAATCTTGAATTGTTCATACTCGGCGAGAATCTGATCGAGCAAGAACGGATGGAAATCGTCGAGACCGGCTTGGGCAGTCCGTCCGCTTTTGTCCAACGCCGTGTCTGGTTCGGCGTAACGGCTCGGTACTGACATGGACCGCCGCCCCCTCTTAATGATCGCTATCGCGGCCTCATCACTTGCCGCAGGCACGGCTCATGCCCGGCAGGCTTCAGCGCCTCCGGACGCCGGAGCGCGGGCAGCGATCATCTACAATTTCACGCGGTTCAGCAGCTGGGACGCCAGTCGCTTTGCCACACCTTCAAGCCCCGTCGTGCTCTGTATTCAGCCTCGGCACGCTCTCGCCGCGCATTTGGCCTCGTTCAACGGCCGCCCCGTAGGCGACCGATCGTTGCAGGTGCGGCAAACAGGTACCTTCGATCGAAGCTGTCACGCCGCTGTCCTAGGCCCCGCGGAAGCCAATTCGGCGAGGCTGGCCTCGCTCGCTCGGGAGGGCGTTCTCACTATTGGCGACTCGGAAGGTTTCATCGCAAACGGTGCAATCGGGATCATTACCGTGGGACGGCAAATCCGGTTCGAAATCAATAACCGCAACGCCCGCAACGCGGGAGTCGTCCTGAGCTCCAGTCTGCTGCGACTCGCAGTCATCGTCCGATGATTCACCGTATTGGCCGGTTCATCAACTCGTCGATTCAGGCGAAGGTTGCCGCGGTAGCAGTCGCAACTGCTTTGGCCGCGCTCCTCGTGGCCTACCCCACATTCATCGTCAACGAATGGCATAGCGACCGGGGGAGGCTGTTGGAGCAACGCGAGGTACTTGCGGACGTCCTTGCTGCCAACGTCGCTGCTACTCTCGTTTTTCAGGATCGTGAGGCTGCGCGGGAAACACTGGGGTCCGCGGCGAAGATCCCCGGAGTCAGCGCGGTATGGCTATTCGACGCCGCAGGTAGTCCGTTCTCCGCGTACTCGGCCGATCAAGCCAACAGCCCGCCGGCCTCCGCCTTTGTGGCAACCGGCTCGCGGTTCGAGCGGGATCGGCTGGTCATCAGTACGCCCGTGCAACTCGATAATGAGACAGTGGGCACGCTCGTGCTGATCTCCACCCTCGATGAGTTGGAGCAGATGGTGCTCGGCTATACCATGGTATCGCTTCTCGGCCTCCTCGGCGCTGTCGCCCTCGCGCTGGTTACCTCGACGTGGCTCGCACGCGGGGTCATCCGTCCTGTCCGCGTGCTCTCCCACGCCATGTTGGCCGTCAGGGAGAGCGGAGACTTCGATCTTCGGGTCGCTCCGGAGGGCAATGATGAAATGGCTGCGCTTACCGGAGACTTCAACACCCTGCTGCAGCGGCTGCGCGACAATGACTCTGCGCTGCGGACAGCCATGGTGGACTTGGTCGAAGCGCGGGACCAGGCAGAGGGAGCCAACCTGGCCAAGTCTCAATTCCTGGCGAACATGAGCCACGAGATCCGCACCCCCCTCAATGGGGTGCTCGGTATGGCCCAGGTGCTGGAAAAGGCGAGTCTGCCCGCGGTTCATCAAGAGAAGGTAGCCGTCATTCGCGCTTCCGGTGAACTGCTTCTCACGGTCCTCAATGACATTCTCGATATCTCCAAGATTGAAGCCGGGAAGCTGGAAATCGTATCGGAAGATTTCGAGCTCGCCGGCGCAGTCCAGGCGGCCTTCGACGCGTTCGAGGGCCTCGCGCACGAGAAGGGTTTGGATTGCAAGCTGGCCCTTGAATCCTCCTGCGAAGGCTTCTGGCGGGGAGACTCGATGAGAACCCGACAGATCCTGTCGAACCTGCTTGCGAACGCGATCAAATTCACCGAGTCCGGCTCCGTGAATGTCGAGGTCCGCGCACGAGACACAACCGTCGAATTCGTTATCTCGGACACGGGCATCGGTATGCCTTCAGATGTTCTCTCGCGACTTTTTTCCAAATTTTCCCAGGCGGACAGTTCAACCACTCGCCGCTTCGGCGGATCAGGCCTAGGTCTAGCGATCAGCCGGGAGCTGGCCCAGCTCATGGGTGGCGACATCCTCGTCGAGAGCGCGGTGGGCCGTGGCTCGCAGTTCACCTTGCTGCTGCCAATGCAGAGGCGGGCCTGCCCGGCCGCACAGCCGACGACGACCGCGGAGAGCCCGCCGTGCGCGCCCGGCGCGCAACCGCTTCGGATTCTGCTGGCCGAGGACAACCCTACAAATCAGATGGTCGCGCGCGCGCTGCTTGAGCCTCTGGGGGTCGATCTCCGCATAACGTCAGATGGCCTCGAAGCCCTCGATCGCTGGCGCATGGAAGACTTCGATCTCGTCCTCTTGGATATCCAGATGCCCCGGCTGGACGGCGTGGGCGTCGCCCTTGCCATCCGTGCTGAAGAGACGCGGACGGGCAGGGCTCGGGTTCCGATCATCGCGTTGTCCGCCAATGCCATGGCGCACCAGATCGCCTCATATCTCAGCGCGGGCATGGATGGGCACGTGGCCAAGCCCATCGAGGTTAGCAAGCTCTATGCCGTGATCGAGGAGGCCGTTCACGGCCAACCGATCCCGACCCGCCCAAGCTCAAGTCTCGACGATGATTCAATGCTGTCCGCAGCGGATGCGACGAGCCGCCAGTTCGGCTGAGAGTTAAGTTCCGGCCCACTCGCCCCTCTCCAAGAACCTGTACGGCTCCCGTTTGCTCTGGGACAATTCGGGATCGATCGAGGGGCGGCGTCTGACCTGCAGCATGTTCCAGACGCACGTGATGATCCTACAGCTCCGCTGGCGGAAATCAGGCTAGCGCCAGTCCCACGGTAGCAATACCCAAAGTCCGCTTTCCACCCGTTTCAGACGTCCGGGACGTCCGCTTTCGGGTTGCCCCTATCCCGGCCAACGGGCAACGCCGAGGCAGACGAGCGCGCCGGCAAACACCAGTAGCCATCCATCGACCTTTGCGGTGTCCGGATGGACCGGCTTGCCGAGCTGCCGGCGGCGAATGCTCCAAAGGGCGAAGCTCATCCCCAGACCGCCCGCGATGATGTCGATGTCCGGCGACCAAAGCATCCGTGTTCGTGACACCTA
>NZ_JAFCWQ010000042.1:0-9636 GCF_049897665.1 Brevundimonas sp. TWP2-3-4b1
CGCTTACGATCGGTCGGGCTCAGATGCACGGTGACGCCTGTACGCATCCCGCAGACTCGCACGACGCCACGCCCCGGGGAATCCCACCTCAGACTCTTATGTCCCGATCATTCCACTAGCGACCCCTCTCCCCTTGCGGGAGGGGGAGATCGCGCACGACGGCGAAGCCGTCGTTCTTGCGCGGTCAGGTGAGGGGTGACTCATGAAGTCGAAAAGTCCGCGTTAAACCAACCCTCACCGGTAAGGCCCGGAGTCACCCCTCATCCGACCTCGCTTCGCTCGGCCACCTTCTCCCGCAAGGGGAGAAGGGAAGTCGTCTAGTTCGGAAGCGTCGGCACGAAGTCCGGGTCGATCAGGCAGGGTTGACCGTAGGTCTCCGCCCGTGACTGACACGCTTCCACGACATCCTGCGCATCCGGCTTCTCGCCCGTATCCAGCCAGCGGGTCATGGCGATCAGCAGGCCGGCGTACTGGGGGAGACTGAGCTGGCTGTGCAGGGCCTCGGTGGTGAAGACCTGGCTCAGCAGGTTCGACCGCCCGGCCCCGGCGACCGTCTGCGCATAGATCGCCTCGTGCTCCACGAAGACCGTTGGGTCGTAACGGGCGTGCAGCGTCAGGGTGGGCAGGACGATGGCGCCGGTCAGGTCGGCGTCATAGGCCAGGGCCGCGACAGCCGCCGGATCGGCCTCGAACCGCTCGACGCCCTGGTTCAGGGCCACATCGTTGTCCGAGCCCTGATAGGTCGTTCCTGCGTTGGAGAACGGATTGCCGCCATCCAGCCGTTCCCAGACCATGTCCTGGAACAGGTTGGTGCCCCAGGCGAGGTGGGAGACCAGACTGTCCGCCGTGACGCCCACCACCGACAGGATGTTCCTCAGCGCGTCGGCCTGGGCGCGGGTGCGGGCCTCGGGGGCGAGGCTGAGGCCGGTGCAATCCTCGACCCGGGCGGCGATGTCGGCGCGGGGCATGGCGGCGCCCTCGGGCAGACCCTGCCAGAGCGGGTATTGCGTCTCGGTCGGGCGCGGGTGGTTGCGGCAGTAGAACTGGTAGATGGCGCGCAGGTCGGCCCGGAACGCGTAGCCGCGCGTGCCGCCGGCCAGCAGGCCGCTGGTCAGGATGACGCCGTCATAGTTGCGCTCGCCGTCGGCCGAGACAGCATAGAGCTCCGCCGCCTTGGCCGCGACATTGCCGCCCCAGGACTGGCCGTGAAGCAGGGTGCGCTTCGGCTTGCCGAAGGCGTCCCAGACGATCTGGCGCAGATCGTCGGTATCGCGCGCGGCCATGCGCACGCCATAGCCGCCCCGGCGATAGGTCGAGCCGGCCCAGGCGTAGCCCTCGTTGACCATGACGGAGAAGCGTTCGAGATCCTCGACCGGGTCGTTGCGCAGGGGCTCGGCCGTGCGCGGGCCGCCATGGGCGTGGACGATCAGGGTTCCGTTCCAGTCGCGTGGCCGGGCGATCCAGAACCAGGCTCCGTCCGGCGACCGACCCGAGGAACAGGTGGTCCCCTCAGGCAGGCTGGCCGGGCACTCGGCCGGCTCCGGTGCGATGGCCTGGGCCGAGGCGGGCAGAACGCCCGCCCCTATCCAGCTCAGGCCCGCGATGGCTCCTGTCAAAAGGAGGGGGGTCGAAAACACAGAACCCATCGTCCCCATCCGTCGCAATCGCCTAGAACTCCTTGGCCATCGACACGTACCAGTAGCGACCATAGGGGCGATACAGCGAGCCGAGGTAGCCCGAGGACGACAGCGGCGGACGTTCGTTGGTGATGTTGCGGGCGCCGAAGCGGATGCGGCTGTTGGAGGCGAAGCCGCTGTTTTCCTCCCACTCGTACTGGCCATAAAGGTTGCCGGTCACCTGGCTGTCGACCTCCCAGGCGTTGCCGGTGGCGTCCAGCAGGTTCGTATCGTTCACCGCCGAGATATACTGGGTGAAGGCGCCGACCTGCCACGGACCCTGGCTCCAGGTCACCGAACCCGACAGCTTCCATTCCGGGCGGCCATTCTGGGCCAGGAGGTTGCTGGAGTCGGGCAGCGGCGTGGCGGCGTTGATGGTCCCGGCGGCGCGCGCGGCATACAGGGCGTCCACCGCCGGACCTGCTTCACGACCGAACTTGATCAGCTTGGCGGCGTCGATATTGACCCGGAAGCTGCCGAGCGGGGTGTTTCTCAGACGCCAGTTGAACCCGATGTCCATGCCCTCGACATCCTGCGGCAGCAGGTTGACGAACCGGTCGCTGATCGAGGTGATCACACCCGCCGGCGTCAGGCCCGTACCGGCGAACAGGGCGATGTCGTCGGCGTTGACCGGCGCGCGCGTGACGAGAGGGTTCGAACGACCCTGGACGCGCTCGGCGTAGTCGAGGACCACCGCGTTCGCACCGCCGAACAGGCCGACGATCTTCTCCTGCTGGATGCGCCAGCGGTCGACCGTGAAGGTGAAGTCACCCCACTCCGCCGGAATGAACTGGGGCTGGAAGACGACGCCGTAGGACTGGTTCTGGCTCTCTTCCGGCTCGAGGTCCGGGTTGCCGGAGACCAGCAGAGAGGCGCCGATGGAACGCGAACAGGCGCCGAAGGTGGCGATCCGGCGGGCCCGCAGATCCGCCTCGCAGCGGATGTAGTCGGGGTTGGTCGACAGGCGGCCGTAGGTGGCGGTGTTTACCTGTTCCAGGTTCGGGGCGCGGAAACCTTCCGAGTAGGAACCCCGGATCCGCAGGCCGTCGACGATGTCCCAGGCGGCCGCGACCTTGGGCTTGGCGACGTCGCCGAAGTCCGAATAGTGCTCGGCCCGGCCGGCGATCTGGAACTCCAGATTATGCACCAGCGGGATGTTCATTTCCGGCGAGACGACCGGGATCGCGAGTTCGACATAGGCCGAGGTCACTGAACGCTCGCCATGGGTGTCGGGGTTCTGGCTGACGGCGATGACGTTCGACAGGGTGACCGCGCCGGTGACCGTGTCGCGGAACGGGTTGGAGCCGTCCAGGTTGGAATCGCGGTCGTCGTTCTGGGTCTCCTTGCGCGCCTCGAAGCCGAAGGCCACGCCGACGTCGCCGGCCGGCAGGCTGAACAGGTGGGAGCGCGAGACCTTGAAGTCGTACATCGTCAGGGTCGTGCGGCTCTCGCGCTTCAGGGTGAAGCTGATGGCGTCGATCGCGGCCTGGGAGCTGGGCGAGCAGTCGCCGTAACTGGTCTGGGCGATGCAACCGCCGCTGAACGGGTTGTAGGCGTCGGGCGTCGACAGGGCGAGCGAGGCCTGCAGCGCTTGGGTGTTCACGGCGAGGGATTCATCGGTCGCCTGCGCTTCCGAATAGACCAGGGCGGTTTCCCAGTCCCATCCGCGCCATTCGCCGCGCAGGCCGCCGAGGGCGCGGGCCTGATAGTTGGTGACGTTGACCTTCTGATAGCCGGCGTCGACGAAGCGGTACTGGTTCAGGGTGATGGCCAGGCCGGTGACCGGGACATTGGTCAGGCCCGAGATCCGGTTCGGGTTCACCTGGCCGTTGGCGAAGGTCACCGGGCCGAACGGGTTCCAGTAGTTGGTCGTCGGGATGGTGAGGGTGTTCAGATTGATCACCGGCGGCTGAATCCGCTGGGTGTCGGCCGTATAGTAGCCCAGCTCGCCGAAGGCGGTGACGCTGTCGTTGATGTCGTAGTGGCCCTGCAGGAAGACGTTGAGACGCTGGGTGTCGGGCAGGATGGTGGTGCCGGGCGCGGTGTCGAAGCGCAGGTCGCGCTGGACGCCGTTGAAGTTCAGGGCGCCGGAGCCCAGGCAGATGTTGGCGTCATTGGCATTGGGAACCAGACAGCCCGTCAGGGTCGTCGGCTGGATGTGGAAGGCGCCGGCGGCTGTGGTCAGGGACGTCGTGCCGCGACGGATCGCCGTGGTCGCCCCGACGACCGCGAAGTTGCCCCAGGCGCCGCGCGTGTTGCGGAAGTCCGGCGTCAGGCTGGAGGCGAAGGCCTCATTCCCCGCGAACAGAAAGCGCAGGTTGTCGGTCGCCGTGTACTCCTGGTCCTCGGCGCGGAGGGCCGCACGGTCCGTGTAGTCGATGTAGGCCGAGATATTGCCACGATCGAAGTCCTTGCCGGCAAAGACGCCGAGATTGAACTCCTTCAGGTGGGTGCTCTCGGCACCGCCGTACTGGGCGCTCATCTTCAGCCCGTCGAAGTCGTCCTGGAGCACGGTGTTGACCACCCCGGCCACGGCGTCGGCGCCGTAGATGGCGGCCGCGCCGTCCAGCAGGACCTCCAGACGCTCAAGGCCGGTCACCGGAATGGCATTGGAGTTGTAGGAGAGCACCGGCACCGTTCCGGTGTCCGAGGTGCCTTGGCTGGTCGGGTGCTGCACGATGCGGCGGCCGTTCAGCAGGACGAGGGTGTTGCCGACGCCCAGCGAGCGCAGGTTGACCGAGTTGACGTCGCCACGCGCCGCGTTCGAGGTCTGGGGGTTGTTGGCCGCCGAGAACAGCACGTCGCCCATCTGGGGGATGGACCGCAGCAGGTCGTCGCCGTTGACGGCGCCGGTGGCCAGGATCTGTTCCTCGCTCAGCACCGTGACCGGCAGGGCGGCGGTGACGTCCGCGCCCCGGATCTGGGAGCCGACGACGACGATGTCATCGACCGACGAGGCGTCGTCACCGTTCTGCTCCGCCTGGTCGGAGATCGACTGGGCGGCCTGAGACAGCTGGGTCGACGAGGGCACGGGGGCGGGGGTCTGCGGGGCTTGGGTCTGCGTCTCGGACCAGGCGGCGGGCGCCAGGCTCAGAAGGGCGGCTGCGGCGGTGGTCGCCAGCATCGCGGTCCTATTGGTGTTCATGTTCATCCTCCCAAAGTCTTTTTTGTTTTCAGGCACGTGAAAAGTCAGTCGCGGGCGATGACGAGGTCGTCGCCCGGTCCGGCGGCCGGATCGGGTTGGGCGGCCAGCGGTCGCGGAGAGCCGTCGAGGGCCTCGCGCAGGGCGTCGCGGTCCAGTTCGCCCTCCCAGCGCGCCACCACGAGGGTCGCCACGGCGTTGCCGATGAAGTTGGTCAGAGCCCGGCACTCGCTCATGAAGCGGTCGATGCCGAGGATCAGCGCCATGCCGGCGATCGGCACCGTCGGGACGACGGCCAGGGTCGCGGCCAGGGTGATGAAGCCGGCCCCCGTGATTCCGGCCGCCCCCTTGGACGACAGCATGGCCACCAGCAGCAGCAGGACCTGCTGCTCCAGGGTCAGATCGATATTCAGCGCTTGGGCGATGAACAGGGCGGCCATGGTCATATAGATGTTGGTGCCGTCCAGATTGAACGAATAGCCGGTGGGCACGACCAGGCCGACGACCGACTTGGACGCCCCGGCGCGCTCCATCTTCTGCAGCAGGCTGGGCAGGGCCGCCTCGGAGGAGGAGGTGCCGAGCACGAGCAGCAACTCTTCCTTCAGATAGCGGATCAGCTTGAAGATCGAGAAGCCGTTGGCGATCCCGACCGCGCCCAGCACCCCGATCACGAAGATGGCGGCGGTCAGGTAGAAGGTGGCGACCAGGGCGATCAAGTTGGCGATCGTCCCGATGCCATAGGCGCCGATGGTGAAGGCGAAGGCTCCGAACGCCCCGATCGGCGCCGCCTTCATCACGATGGCCACCAGCTTGAAGAAGGCCGCGCTGACCGATTCCAGGAAGGTCAGGACCGGCTTGCCGAGGTCGCCGACCGACGCCAGCGCGATGCCGAACAGGACCGAGACGAACAGGACCTGAAGGATATTGCCGGTGGAGAAGGCGCTGGCGAAGGTGTCGGGGATGACGCCCAGCAGGAAGCCGATGATGGTCGTCTCGTGCGCGGCGGTCGAATACTGGGCCACCGCCCCGGCATCCAGCGTGGCGGGATCGATGTTCAGACCGCGACCGGGCTGGACGACATTGCCGACGACCAGGCCGACGATCAGGGCCAGGGTCGAGAAGACGAGGAAGTAGGCGAAGGCCTTGGCCGCGACCCGGCCGACCCGGCCGAGGTCCCGCATGCCGGCGATGCCGGTGACGATGGTCAGGAAGATCACCGGGGCGATGACCATCTTCACCAGCTTGATGAAGGCGTCCCCCAGCGGCTTCAGGCTCTCGCCGAACGCCGGGAAGAAATGTCCGATCAGCCCGCCGAGCAGGATCGCGCCCAGAACCTGGACGTACAGGTGGCGATACCATGCGCGAGGCGCGCCGGACGCGTGACCTGGATCGCTCGTGAGCTGCATCCGTCCCCCCCTGCGACCGTGGTCGCGCTGTTTCCCCACGGTCTGACGCCGTGTCCCAAGGCCCCAGTCTGGCCGCAATCCAGATCAGGACCAAACCCGCATTGTGCGCATTCAAGCCACTGTTTCATATGCATTTCTTTAGCCGTCATCTGAATTTTGGCCGAAAACCCAGCCATTGATATGGTCTTTCTGTGCGGAATTCCGCATGCTCGCCAAATGACGGCGTCCCCGCTCGATCGACTCGGCAGTCTCGTTTCCACCCGGTCCTCCCGGCCGTGGCTGGTCCTGCTGCTGTGCTGGCTGGTCGCTTGCGGACTGGCCATGACCGCCGCCGGAGAACTGGCCCGCCGCGACGCCCAGGCGGACCTTGCCCGTCAGGCTGACGCCGCCGCCGTCCTCCACGCCGCCGTCCTGCGCAGCGAACTGGAGAAGCACCGCTCCCTCCCCGTTGTCCTGTCGCAGGACCCCGAGGTGGTCGGCCTCGTTGCCGGCCCGGGGCGCCAGGCCGCCGACGTCGTCAGCGCCAAGCTGGAAGCCCTCGCCGCCCAGACCCGCGCCTCCGCCATCTATGTGCTCGACCGGAACGGCGTCGCCCGCGCCGCCAGCAACTGGCGCGAGCCCACCAGTTTCGTCGGCTCGGACTACGCCTTCCGGCCGTACTTCAAAGGCGCAATGCAGAACGGGGCGGCGGAGTTCTTCGCCCTCGGCACGGTCAGCGGACGCCCCGGCCTCTACCTCGCCCGCCGGATCGGAACCGCGGCTGCGCCGATCGGCATCGTCGTGGTCAAGGTCGAGTTCGACGCTCTGGAAGCCGACTGGCGCGGCTCCGGCGAGCCTGCCTATGTCACGGATTCCCGCGGCGTCGTCCTGGTCACCAGCGTGCCGGAATGGCGGTTCCGCCGTAGTCGCGACCTGACCGCCGCCGAGCGCAAGGAGATCCTGGCCGACCAGACCCTGAGCGGCCAGGCGCTGGCGCCTCTGCCGTTCGACAGCGAGGCGACGGGCACGCATCGGATCGTACGCGCCGCCGTAGGCGGACCGTCGGCGGAGTGGATTCTCGCCCACACCGGGACGGACACGCCCGGCTGGACCCTGCATCTGCTGGATCCGATCGGCGGCGCCATTGTCGCCAACGTCATGAGCGCCCGGGCCGTCGCAGGGCTCCTGATCACCCTGCTCGCCGGCGGGGCAGGCGTTCTGCTGCGCCGGCGCCAACAGGCCATGGCGCGCGCCGAGACCGAGGAACGCGCCCGCGCCGAGCTCGAGCGCCGGATCGATGAGCGCACCCTTGAGCTCCGTGCCGCCAACGGCCAGCTGAACCGCGAGATCGACGAGCGCCGTCGCGCCGAGGCCAGCCGCGAAGTGCTGCGTGAGGAACTGGTCCAGGCCAACAAACTGGCTACCCTCGGCCAGATCGCCGCCGGCGTGGCCCACGAGATCAACCAACCGGTCGCCGCCATCCGCACCCATGCCGATACGGCTAGCGCCTATCTTGATCGCGACGACCCCGAGTCCGCGCGTCGCAGCCTGGGTCGCGTGGCCGAACTGACCGGCCGCATCGGCGCCATCACCGACGAACTGCGCGCCTTCTCGCGCAAGAGCACGCAAGGGATCTCCTCCGTCTCGCCCGCCGCCGCCATCGACGGCGCACTCCTGCTGATCGGCGGGCGGCTGCGCGAAGGCGGCGTCGAGCTGGTCCGGACCGGCTCGGGCAATCTTCAGGTTCAGGCCGAGCCGATCCGGCTGGAGCAGGTCATCGTCAACCTGGCCCAGAACGCCTTCGAGGCCATGACCGACGCCGGAACGCCCGAACCCAGACTGACCATCGACGTCGCCCGCAAGGGGCGTCGCGTCGAGATCGTCATCAGCGACAACGGGCCCGGCGTCGATCCAGCCATCGCGGCGGCGCTGTTCACCCCCTTCGTCACGACCAAGGCGGCAGGACTGGGCCTCGGCCTCGTCATCTGCCGCGACATCGTGGCCGGCTTCGGCGGCGAACTCAGCCTGCGTCCGGGCAAGTCCGGCGCCCGGTTCGTGATAGCCCTGAAGGCCGCCGCGTGAACTTCTCCCGCCCTCGCTGCGTCACCCTGATCGACGACGACGATGACTTCCGCAGCGCCCTGCTGGAGCGGCTTCAGCTTGAGGATCTGGAGGTGCAGGCCTTTGCCTCGGCCGAGGCCGCGTTGAAGGTGCTGGGCGCCGACTATCCCGGCGTCGTCGTCTCCGACCTGCGCATGCCCGGGATGGATGGTCGCGGCCTGCTGGCGCGGCTTCAGGCGCTCGACGAGGGATTGCCGGTCGTGATGATCACCGGCCACGGCGACATCGCCGACGCGGTCGATGCCCTGCGCAACGGCGCCTACGACTTCGTGGCCAAGCCGTTCGACTTCGGCCGGCTGTCCGACAGCCTCAACCGGGCGCTGGAGAAGCGCGGACTGGTGCTCGACAACCGCGCCCTGGCGGCGGAGGTCGGTCGCGCGACCCCGGACCTGCCCTTGCTGGGGTCAAGCCCGGCGATCGCCCGCCTGCGCACAGTCATCGAACAAGTCGCGGACGCCGGAATGGATGTCTTGATTGAGGGCGAGACCGGCGTGGGCAAAGAGGTCGTCGCCCGCGCCCTGCACAACAGCGGCCGCCGGCGCGTCCATCCCTTCGTGCCGATCAACTGCGGCGCCCTGCCCGCCGGCCTGATCGAGAGCGAGATGTTCGGCCATGAGCCGGGCGCCTTTCCGGGCGCCGTCAAACGCCGCGTCGGCCTGATCGAACAAAGCCACCGCGGCACGCTGTTTCTCGACGAAATCGAGAGCATGCCGATGTCCGCCCAGGTGGCCCTTCTTCGGGTCGTGGAACAACGTGAGATTCAGCCTCTGGGCGCGTCAGGCCCGCGCCAGCTGGACCTGCGGATTCTCGCGTCGTCCAAGGTGGACCTGAAGCGCGCGGTCGAGCGCGGTCAGTTCCGCGAAGATCTGTACTACCGTCTCAACGTCCTGAAGCTGCGGGTGCCGCCGCTGCGGGAGCGGCGCGAGGACGTGCCCCTGTTGTTCGCGCATTTTCTGGCGCGGGCCTCCGGCGATCGCCTGCGGACGCCTCCGCCGATGAGCACCGCCGTCCGGCGCACCCTGATCGAGCATGACTGGCCGGGCAATGTGCGGGAGCTGGCGCATTTCGCCGACCGGGTCGCGCTGGATATCGACCCACCAGCCGCTTTCGGCTCGACCGAAGACGCGGGGGCCGGCCTGGTCGACCGGCTGGAACGGTTCGAGAAGGCGGTGCTGGAGGAGGCGTTGCATCGCCACGCGGGCGACATCGTCGCCATGACCGACGCCCTGCGGATTCCCCGCAAGACCCTCTACGACAAGTTCCGGCGTCACGGCCTGCGTCCGGGCGATTTCCGCGCGCGAGATGAGCGTGG
>NZ_JAFCWQ010000043.1:0-8986 GCF_049897665.1 Brevundimonas sp. TWP2-3-4b1
GGCGGCACCAGACGGAAGTTGAACTGGTTCTGGCTGGCGAGGGTCGAATACTCCTGCGCCTGCACGACCTGAAGCTGGGCCAGTCGGACGGTCAAGGCCGTAACGCCCAGCGCCGTCAGTCCGCCGACCACGAACGTGCGGCGCAGGAACGAACCCTGACGCTCGTTCACATCGGCAAAGAAGATCGAAGGTTCGCCACTCATCGGACCCCTTCCCTGCCGCGCTTTCCTCCGCCTCCGCAAGGCGCGGAAGCGGAGGGATATTCCTAGTGGACCGGCCGCCCGCCGTGCTTCGAGTATTCGATGCGGGCGATGGTGCGGTTGTGCACCTCGTCCGGGCCGTCCGCGAGGCGCAGGGTGCGCACGCCGGCGTACATCTCGGCCAGGGGCGTATCGCCCGAGACGCCGGCGCCGCCGAACGCCTGGATGGCGTCGTCGATGATCTGCAGCGCCATCTTGGGCGCCGCGACCTTGATCTGGGCGATCTCGGACTTGGCGTTCTTGGCTCCGCCGTTGTCCATCATCCAGGCGGCCTTCAGCACCATCAGGCGGCACATCTCGATATTGGTGCGCGCCTCGCCGACGCGCTGTTCCCACACCGAATGCTCGGCCAGCTGCTTTTTAAAGGCGGTGCGGTTCAGCAGCCGCTCGCACATCAGCTCCAGCGCCTTCTCAGCCGCCCCGATCACACGCATGCAGTGGTGGATACGGCCCGGCCCGAGACGGCCCTGGGCGATCTCGAAGCCCCTGCCCTCGCCGGCGATCAGGTTTTCGACCGGCACCCGGACGTTGTCGAGCACGACCTCGGCATGGCCGATGGGGCGCTCGTCATAGCCGAACACGGTCAGCATCCGCTCGATGCGGAAGCCGGGGGTATTGGTCGGCACCAGAATCTGGGACTGCTGCTGGTGGGTCGCGGCGCCCGTGTCGGTCTTGCCCATCACGATGGAGATGGCGACGTTCGGGTGACCCATGTTGGTCGACCACCATTTGCGGCCGTTGATCACATACTCATCGCCGTCGCGGACGATCGAGGTCTGGATGTTGGTCGCGTCCGAGGAGGCCACGGCCGGCTCGGTCATCAAGAAGGCGGAGCGGATCTCGCCGGCCATAAGGGGCTTCAGCCAGCGATCCTGCTGGGCCGCGTTCCCGTACATATGGAGCACCTCCATATTGCCGGTGTCCGGGGCGTTGCAGTTGAACACCTCGGGCGTCCACAGGCCCGCGCGGCCCATGGCCTCGGCCAGGGGGGCATATTCCAGGTTGGTCAGGCCCGCACCGTGATCGCCGGGGAGGAACATGTTCCACAGGCCCGCCTCACGCGCCTCGGCCTTCAGGGCCTCCATGGTCGGGGACTGGACCGTGTGGTCGCGATGGATGTCGGCCCAGTAGTCGGTGGCGCGCGGCGCCACCTTGTCGTCGAGGAACCGCGTGACCCGCTCCTGCCAGTGCAGGGCCCGGTCCGAGTGCTTGAAATCCATGGATGTCGTCCTTCCCGATATGCGAACGGCGCGATCCGCAGGACCGCGCCGTTCCGGCGTATAGCTTTTGTTAGCCGACCACTAGCGCTTCAGCAGCGGGGCCAGCTTCTGGGCGATCATCATGTCGCCGGCGATCTTCAGCTTGCCCTGCATGAAGGCCATCATCGGGTCCAGCTTGCCGTCCGACAGGGCCATGAAGTCGTCCCAGGTCATGGAGACGGTGGCGTCGGCGGGCTTGTCATCGTTGGTGACGGTGTTCGGGACCGAGGCGCCGTCGATGAAGATCCTGCCCACGTCGCCCAGGTCGATCTTCACGGTCTTGCCCAGACCGGAGTTGTCGCCGACGGCGCCGCGGATGTGTTCGGTCACTTGAGCCAGATCGGCCATGGAGGGTCTCCCTGAGAAGGTGGAGCCGAAGCCCTATCCCTCCATAGCCCGCCTCACAAGATCACGTCGGGGAAACTGCGGCCCCCGGCTGGACGATCAGGATCACAACATTCCGAAACGGCGGATTGCGCCCCGGCGCGGGCTCCGCTATCGAGCCTGCCTGCCGGAGACGTGGCCGAGTGGCTGAAGGCAACGGTTTGCTAAATCGTCATACCCTGTAAGGGGTATCGAGGGTTCGAATCCCTCCGTCTCCGCCAGACCTCCGTTCGCCATCAACCGCAAAAGCCCGCTCAGGGCCCGCCACCAAGCGGTTTGAACGCTCGCCTACCTTCGCACATCACCGCTTGCTACCGTCGCCAACCGCTCTAAAATGTGGGGGAACTCGTGGGGGGAAATCCCGCGTGTGGGGGAATGACCCCCGGGCGTGGGGGAACGCGGCATGGGCAGGCTTACCGCAAACGAGGTGAAGGCGAGTCTTTCGAAGCCCGGCACCTATCAGGACGGCGACGGACTGTTTCTGAAAGTGGACCGGCGCGGCGGCGCAAGCTGGACCCTTCGCGTGCAACACGCTGGCAAGCGGCGCGATATCGGGCTGGGCAGCGCGGGTATGGTCACCCTGGCCAATGCCCGGGCCAAGGCGGCGGAGGCCCGACGCGCTGTCCGCGAGGAAGGCCGCGATATCGTGGCGGAACGGCGCGAGGCCAAGGCGGCGGGCGTCACCTTCCGCGAAGCCGCGCTGGCGCTGCACGACGCGAACAAACACCAATGGGCCGAAGGCAAGCACGGCGCGCAATGGCTGGCGACGCTGGAAAACTATGCCTTCCCGACCTTGGGGGCCAAGGCGGCGGGCGTCATAACCGCGAGCGACATCATTGCGGCCATTGCCCCGGTGTGGACGGCCCGACCGGAAACCGGGCGGCGGGTTCGCCAGCGGATATGCGCCACCCTCGACTATGCCCACGCGCGGGGCTGGCGGGCGACGGAAGCCCCGGCCCGGTCTCTGGCAGCCGGTCGGGGCCTCCCCCGTCAACCGGCGGGCGGCCACCATGCCGCCATGCCCTATGCGAACGTCCCGGCCTATCTGACAAAGTTGCGCGCGAGCGGCGGAGTGTGGGGGCGGCTGGCGCTGGAGTTGGTCATCCTGACGGCGGCTCGGTCGGGCGAAGTTCGCGGTGCGCGGTGGTCTGAAATGGATCTGGACGTGGGCCTCTGGACGGTTCCGGCAGAGCGCATGAAAGTCCGGCGCGAGCATACCGTGCCGTTGTCACCGCAAGCCCTGTCTGTGCTGCAAAGCGCGGCGGCGGTGCGGCTGGCGGGAACCGATCTGGTCTTTCCCGGCGCGGGCGGTGCTCTCATGTCGGACATGACCATGCGCAAGGTTCTGACCCGCGCCAAGGAACCGTTCACGGTCCACGGCTTCCGGTCCAGCTTCCGGGATTGGGTCGCGGAAAAGACGGCCTTCCCGCGCGAGGTGGCAGAGGCGGCGCTGGCGCATACCAATCCCAATGAGGTTGAAGCCGCCTATCAGCGCGGGTCCATGGTCGAAAAACGGCGGCGGCTCATGGATGCGTGGGGGGCCTATTGCACTCCCGGCAACGGGACCAAAATCCTGCGGTTTGCACGGACTGAGGCCCGCCTGTGACTGACGACTACCCTCTTTGGGAGACCACAGGGCCTTGGAAACCCCTCGAAGCTGCTGTCACTGATTTGGCGTTTCACAGCCATCCCGATCCGCCGGGACAAGCTCTCACGTGGCTCTGTAAAGGCGTATGGAAAGCTAGGGGCGATTGGAAATGGCGGGCTTGGGTCAGAGCAATTTACATGACCGAACAAAGCGGCACGATCCCATCGGATCGCTGGACGCACTTAGCAGAGGCAAACGCTAAGGGCGTGACAGAGTGGGTTTCCGGCAAGCCGCTTCCAACATTTGGCAACGGCTACAGCTTCCCCGGAAAGGTTCCGACGTTCGAAACAGCCCACTTCGATTGGCAAAACAACGCGTCTGAAACCGCCCTCCTAATCGGACCCGGCGAAGAATGGTTCTGCGCCACCAATATCGAAGTGGCTTGGACAAAAGCTGACTCGTCTCCGACGCCCCCAGCGACTGAGACACGGAACCTTGGCGGGCGGCCACCGACATGGGACTGGGAAGCGGCGGCGCTCGCGATGGCAGGTCGACATTTCGTGGATGTCTGGAAACCCGCGACTGTGGCTGACGTTGTTAGAGCGCTGCAGGACTGGGCAATGCAAAGCGGTCAAGACTTGCCCGATGCGACTGCCAAGCCTGATGCCAAGCGGATTTTCGAAGCCATTCAGAGGTGGAACACGGCCCCCTGACCAAAACTCACAGGGCTCGGTTTCAAACGGTTTTGACCGGTTTCGAGACGACGACCACGGCCGTTCGCCAACACCCTTTGTGCGTCGCCCGGCACCTTCGCCCGGTGCGTCAGACAAAGGCGAACACCCATGGCTACCGACTATCTTCAACCCCGGCTGGTCAGCATCCAGCAAGCTCGCACGCTCCTAGGCATCGGGCTCACAAAAACCTATGACCTGATTGCCGAAGGCCTGCTGGAAACCGTCACCATCGGTTCAAGGCGGCTGGTCACGCTGCGCAGTATCGACGCGCTGATTGACGGCGCGGCCATGGATCGGGCGGCCTGACATGACCCGCCTCAAACTCAAGCTGGCGAGCGCCAGTGCGGCGGGCCCGCCGAGCCCGCCCCTGACACGCGGGGAGGCCATCGCGGCCAAATGCCGGGAGTGTCTTTATGACGACCAGTCCGCAGGAACGTGGCGGCAACAGGTCTCGGCCTGCCCTGCGACGGAGTGCGCGCTCTGGCCTGTCCGGCCTTTGGCAGGAGGCGTTTCCAGTTGGATTACGGCGCGGGAGGTCTCCCGGCTTCCCGATGACTGGCGAACCCTGACACACGGCGAAGCGGTGGCAATGGTGGCGGGCAGGGTCGAGCCTAGCCGTCGTGGATGCGCCGTGGGAGCCGTCCGTGACGCATCGGCCCCGTCCACGGTCCATGCATACCCGGAAGCCGCCTGACGCTCACGGATCGGCTCTACAGCGCATCGGCCCGGCGGTGGTGTGTCCCTCGCCGGGCCTTTGTGTTTCCAGGCCGTCCGCTTCGCATCGCGCGTTCCATGGCTGATCATCCGAAAACGTCTTCGCCAAGCCGCGCCAGCCTCCGTGAACGGCCGCCGATGAAACTTGCGAGGAAACCACCGCCAGTGGCGCGGTCGAAACGAAATCAGAGCGTTAAACACGCGGCGGAATCCACCGCACCGGCCCTGGCCCCGGAAGCCGGGCCCTCTCTCTATAGAGGTTGCACCCCATGCGCCGTTGTCGGGAGCGGGCGGGGCGCGGCTGGTCCCCAAAGCCAAGCGAACCGCCCGCCTGCCCCGGTCTCAACGCCTCGCGCCGCCTTCATCCCGATTCCAGGCCGGGGCGGTGCGCGAAACCGGCGGGACCGGCAAACGTCGGCCCTGTCACTGGCGGCGGTGGCGCGTGTGTTGGATGCGGCGACCTTTGCCGGGTCCATCGGCCTCGGCTTCAATCGATTTCTCACGATCCATTGGGCGGCGGCCGGGGTTTCGGATGACCTTGCCGCGACGGCCCGATGGTTGAAACTTGCGGGCGGCTGGATACGCTTGCACGGTGGTCAGGTGGCCTACGTCTGGATACGCGAAACGGGGCCCGGCAAGGGCGCGCACGTCCATATCCTGTTGCACCTGCCTCCCAATCTGGCGGACGGGTTCAATCGTCGCCAGCGCGGATGGATGACGGCGTGCGGAGCGGCATGGAAAGCCGGTGTCCGGTTCTCGCGCCCCATCGGTCGGAACCTGCACCACTATGCCAGGGGCGAGATTGACGGCCGGTCCTATGACGCCAATCTGGCGGAGGTGCTGGACTACGTTTTGAAGGGCGCAACCGACACGGCCCGGGAGCGACTGGGCATTGACCGACAGGAGCCCGGCGGCGTCATCGTCGGCAAGCGTTGCGGCGTCTCACAGAACATCGGGCCGGAAGCGCGGCGGATGCATTTCGGCAGCAATACGCGCGGGCGCGCGACGAAGACCCCGCCCTCGGCTAAGGTCCGCTATCGGGCCTGATGCCAATGTCGTGGTCCGACCCATTTCGGACATTTGCAGCGCGGAGTTCCTAAGTCCTAGAGTGGCTCTTAGGGTGCGGTCCCGCTGTCGGCGATCAGTTTGGGCTGACAAAGCCCGCATGTCTGTTTGAAGGCCCAGTGGGTCCGCTGCCCAGCCTTAGTCCGCACAGGTTTCCGCCCGACCTGATTGCTCAATCACGCCCATGATCGCGATCGTCCATTTTATGGTGGAACATTGAGGGCTGCCAACTGCTTTTCACCCCAGCGCGATTGTTGGACACGACGAAGGAGAGCTCGATGAAAGCGGTTGTTTATAACGGCCCCTGCGACGTCAGCGTGGAGGATGTACCAGACTCAGCAATCGAGAAAGAAACCGACGTCCTCATCCGCCTGACCTCGACCAACATCTGCGGTTCGGATCTGCACATGTACGAAGGCCGCACCGATTTCGAGGTGGGCAAAGTATTCGGCCATGAGAATATGGGCGAGGTGATCGAGGTCGGTGCCGCCGTCGACCGCGTCAAGAAGGGCGACCGCGTATGTATGCCGTTTAACGTCGGCTGCGGCTTCTGCGCCAACTGCGAGCGCGGTCTCTCGGGCTTCTGCCTGACCTGCAATCCTGGCGTGGCCGGCGCGGCCTATGGCTTCGCTGGGATGGGGCCGTTCCAAGGCGGACAGGCCGAGATGCTTCGCATTCCTTATGCCGACTACAACTGCTTGGTTTTGCCCGAGGACGCCGATGAGAAGGAGGACGACTATGTCATGCTGTCCGACATCTTCCCGACCGGTTGGCATGCTACCGAACTGGCGGGGCTTCTGCCGGGCGAGACGATCGCAATATATGGGGCTGGTCCCGTCGGCCTGATGGCTCTGCATTCTGCGATCATAAAGGGCGCGTCCCAGGTTTTTGTGGTCGACAGCCAGCCGGATCGTCTGAAGCTGGTCAAGGAACTGGGCGGCATTCCCATCAACATGAAGGACGTAGATCCAGTTGACGCCATACTGGACGCTACCGAAGGCCTGGGAACGGACCGGGGCTGCGAATGCGTGGGCTATCAGTGCTGCGACCGCCACGGCAAGGAACGCAGTAACTATACGATGAACTGTCTAGTCGCCTCGACTAAGGCCACCGGGGGGATCGGCGTGGTCGGCGTCTTTATCCCAGAGGATCCGGGAGCCAAAGATGACTTGGCAAAGGAAGGAAAGATGGCCTTCGACTTCGGTCAGTTCTGGTTCAAGGGCCAGAAAATCGGCACCGGCCAGGCCAATGTAAAGGCCTACAATCGCCGCCTGGCCAATCTGATCCATGCCGGCAAGGCAACGCCGTCAAAGATCATATCGCACAAGATCCCGCTGGAAGAGGCTCCTGCCGCCTACAAGCATTTTAACGCCCGGGACGACGGCTGGACCAAGGTGGTGCTAAAGCCCAACGGCGGACAGTCCGAGGGACGATGCGTCAGTTCGAGAAGCTGCCCGTAAAGTCACCAGCCGACAATAGGCCGGCACTGTAGGGATTAACAAACTGCCGGGCCTTGTTCAGCAGTGGTGCAGGTATGACCGAGCCTGGCGCATTTCGAAACTTGATGGGTTCGGCTGCGGACGTCCGCAAACCACCCGTTTGAGACGTCCAAGACGTTCGCTATTCGGCGGTCGCTTCGGCTCGCGCAGGCAAGCCACGCGTACCTAGTTCGGCTGAAACGCCCTGCCACGATTGCCGATCAGCACCCAGCCGGCGTTCGTGGGCTGGTAGCCGCCCCTAGACTTGGCGACGGCCAGCCCCAACACCGCCAGCTCTGGCCCACGGCTTGGTGCCGTCGCACGGGCGGGGTCGACCATATCGAGCAGGGCCTCAACGCGTTCGGGGTCGGTCATCATCACGAGTTCTCAGCGGAGGGTTGGAGAGGCGTGTGGTGAAGGTCCAGCTCAGCTCCATCCGCGTTCGCGGATGTAGGCCTCCAGCGCAGCGATTCGCGTGGCGTCCGACGGGTGGGTGGAAGCGAACTCCGGCTGACCCGACTGGCGCTGCTGGCTCATCAGACGCCACAGGGCCACGGCCTGCGACGGACGGAACTCGGCCGAGTTCATATAGTCGATAGCCAGCCGATCAGCTTCCAACTCGGCGCGACGAGAGTAGGGCAGCAACAGGCCATATTGGGCCGCGATGGCCCCGAACGATCCCACGGTTTGCCCGCGCGGTCCGGCCACGCCTTGCGCTACCTGCAGGCCCAGATTGGTCAAGGCGGTCGAGGACGCCCGTTCCGCCGGGTGCCGGGCGACGACGTGGCCCATCTCGTGGCCGATCACGGTCGCCAGCTGATCGTCATTCTGTACCAAGGCCAGCAGGCTTGTCGTCACGCCGATCTTGCCCGACGGCAGTACAAAGGCGTTCGGGCTTTCGCTGTTGAAAACGGCGTAGTCCCGGCTGCGATTGCTCAGGCCCGCCGCCTCGACCAAGCGGTTCCCGACCCTACGGATACGGTCAACCGACGTGCCTGTCAGCGCGGGGTTCTGGGTCCGAAGCAGCTGCTGCCACGCCGCTTCGGATTGCTGCTCGAGACCGGTCGAGTCAGCGAGAATCAACTGATTGCGGCCGAGCGTATCGTTGTAGGCGCACCCTCCGAAGAGAAGGGTCAGGCTCAATCCGACTGCAGTGAACGGGGCGGTACGTTTCATGGGGATCTTCTCTCTTCGCCGGGACCAAGACCGACGATCGGCACATGAAACCAAGCGAAGATGGCAAGGGTTCCCGCTTCACCCCCGCATCAGGTGCTGTCAGGCAGCGAACTGCCGGTGCCGTTTAGAAGAATGGGGCCAAGGCAGAAAACAGCGGCGGCGCGAAGAACCGATGCTGGCGCAATGTGCTGACGAGGCCATCGCGGAAGCTAGTGGATTGATTCCATCACTTGGTGCCCGCGGTTAGCGGCGGCGATGATTTTGTCTGGATCGGCGGTCCAGACGAAGGGTTTGGGCTGCTGATTGTGATCGACGACGAAGCGGTTGA
>NZ_JAFCWQ010000044.1:0-8360 GCF_049897665.1 Brevundimonas sp. TWP2-3-4b1
TCGAAGAACGCCCACTCCGCATCCGACATCAAACCACGAACCATGGCTGCTCTCCGCAAAGAACAGCCTTGAATCAGCGATCAGCTGATTTGGGAATCCACTTTGTCCACATCACCTAGTATTGAAACAACTGGGAGCCACCCGGATCAGATAGCGCAGCCGGGCGAAGGAAAGCTTAAGCCGCCCAGGAAAGGCGGGCAAAATCTTGAGATGCCCCGCCTACAGCGACGGGGGCATCATCCTAATCTCGGCTTGGCTCACATAGCCGGCGCCATTCCCAGCTGGCCTGGGCACAGGGGACCCCTCCATGTCCGCAACGGGTCGGAGCCCGACATCAACGTCAGGCCGAAAACCGGACATTGACCGCCAGGCCTGAGAGCAGACCTCCCGAACGGCCCCGGGGTGGGAACGGGAAATGGCGCCCCCACCCGCCCGGCCGGGTCAGAGGTGCAACTCGACTCCGGTCGGGATGATCGCGGTCCAAAGCAGACCGTCGCGGCCGAACTCCATATCGACCGCGCCGCCTGTCGCGCCTTCGAAGACCTTGGTCAGCAACAGCGAGCCGAAGCCCCCTTTCCGACCCGGAGCGAAGGCGGGGCCTGATGTCGGGGCAGGACCATCCCGTTCCCGCCACGACAGGCGCAGTTGGTCAGGGCGGGTTTGAGCCCAGCTCACCGCTACCTTTCCGTCCCGCACGCGGAGGCTGCCGTGTTTGAGCGCATTTGTGCCGAGCTCGTGCACGGCCAGCGAAAGATAGGGAGCGAACTTGCCCGGCAGCAGCACTTCGGGCCCATCCAGTTCTGCGCCTTCCAGATGCGATAATTGTCGAGCCAGCAGGCCTTGCAGGGAAAACCGGTCGTCCGACATCGTCAGCAATGAGTCCTGAGCGTCCGCCAAAGCGACGAGCCGGGCTTCCACCGCTTTGAGGAACGCGTCTGGCACCGGTGTTGCACGCGCGGACTGGCGAACAATGGCCTGAACGACGGCGAACACGTTCTTGACCCGGTGCCCCAGTTCCTTCGCCAGAATTTCCAGCTTTGCCTCGTTCAACCTGCGTGCGGTAACGTCGAGCGCACTGGCGACCACACCCGGCCGCCCGTCCGGTAGGGTCGAGGGCGACGCCTGAATATCCCACCACGTCCTCCCGTCGCCGATCAGGACCGAAATCTCCTCGGTCTGCATATGACCGGTGTTGATGGTCCGGCGCAGGATGACCTCGAGCGGTCCCCCAACCTCAGGCCCAACGAATTCCGAAGGGGTCTTCCCGAGGCACTCCGCAGGCACGTTGTGCGCCCAGACGTACTTCAGCGTTTCGTCGTGCTCGGACATGGCCAGACCGGAGATGCTCGTCGCCAGCGCAAACCGGTCCGCAGTCGAGCGCAGTTGAACGAGGCTGTCATCCAGTTGGCGATTGCGGGCCAGAAGCGCCTCGTCAGCGCGGCGGAGTTCGGTCGTATCCTCATTCACTCCGACCATGCCGGCGAAGACCCCGTCCTCATTGAAATAGGGTCGGGCGCGCGTTTGCAGGATCCGCACTTCTCCGTCTGCTCGCCGGTATCGCCCCTCGCAGGTGAACGCGCACTGAGCCGCCATCGCGGCTGCAAACGGCTCGAAAACCACGGCCTGGTCCTCGGTGAGCAGACTGGAGCTCCAGTCGAAGACGCCGCACTCATCGGGTTGCAAGCCCCAGAACTCACGCATGGCGCGGCTCAGGAATACGCATCGGCCGTTGCTGTCTCCGCGCCACAACATGGCGGGCGACTCCTCAGCCAGCATGGCCAGGCTCAAGGTATCAAGCGTCGACGCGGTCAAAGGGGGGCCTTGGCAAAGCCACTAGTCGTGTCAGGCACAGTTGGCATCTTTACCCCGGTATACGGTCAAGCTACGCGCGCCTGCCAAACGCCTTTTCGGGGAGAATGGTTCATATCGGCATGTTGCTGAGGCTTCCGGTTTCAGCCGTCAACGTCTGCTCCGGGTCGGGATCGGTCACGGTCTGTCAGGCGAAGGCCAACATCGATGCAGCCGCTGATACTGCCGCCCGGAAAACCGATGCTGCTGCCGATGCCTCAGCCCGAACAGAGCAGGCCGTCGCAGAACGACGCGCCGGAGATCAACTCTGGCGCGTCGTTCGATGGTGCATTTACGGACCCTGCCTTTAGTTGAGGCGATGCTTCAGACCGCTGATCGTATCGTGATCAGCCTTGATGGACGCATACTCTTCAGCCACGCGCTGGCGGAGCGTGTCGGGAAGATCGGTGTCCTTGGTGGCGTCTTCAAACCGCGCCTTGATCACGTCCTCGCCACGCTCGACCTCGTCGATCACGCCGCTGTCGTCACGGCCCATGAGTTCGCCTCTGATCTCGGCGAACTTGTTATGGATGCGGCCCAGCAGAGACTGGTCATCCTCAGGTTCACCACCAAACGTGCGAACTTCGGCCTGGAGCCGACGGCTGAGTTCTTCACGCTTGCCGGCGCGCTCTGTGAACAGGGTTTTGAGTTCCGGATTGCTGACGCCGTCGGCGGCATGCCGATAGCCGTTCACGCTATCCAGCGTCGTCTCGATCAGATCGTTGAGCGTCTTGATGGCGCGATGATTGTCGGTGTGCATTGAGGCGTGTCCTCTGTTGAAGGGACACATAGAACTGCCGACGCTTTACCATGTTCCCTGACACGGTTTGTTCCTCGCGAACGTGGACCGAGAGTCCGAAACGGGTCGGGTCCGGCCATTGGCCTGACGCCCGATTGCGGACATTCTACGGATGCGCCGTAAGCGGACAGAGTGCAGGTCTGTTCGGGGTGGGAAACGGACGTCGCCTCCACGACGAACAAGAAAACTTGAGACCCGCGCCCAGAGCAGACCTGCCGAACCTCGTAGAGGCGAGGAAACGGACGTGCGAACGGCCCCGCTGGTGACGGCGGGGCCGTCCAAGATTTGTGACGCCGCCGACATGGCCCCGAACGCTCACTAGCTCCTGTGATAATATTCAGTCCATGGTGGAGGAACAAGTGAGGTCGTCGTCCGTTCTCGATTTCACAATCTTACGTGAATAGACCGTTCATATCTTGTTAATATCTGAAAACCTTAAGCTCTTTATTGTCAGATAGCTGAGACCAACTCGCGGGCTGCGAGCATATGTCTCAGGTCACCACCACCTAAATCGATCCTCAGCCTTCCTACGTGCGTGCTCCCAGCTGCGTGAGAGCCGTTACGCCCTGAGACCGCGGCGTCACTTCGAGGCGGCTATGTTGAGATCGAGTCTTATTGCGGCTGCGCTGCTGGCGACGGGCCAGACCGCCTACGCCCAGCAACCTCCGGTCGCGGGGCAATTGCAGCAGATTCCGCCGGCCAACGTGCCCCTGGGGTCCGCGCCTGAGATCCGTATCGAGCGGCCCGACCCGGCGGTTGACGCCGTGGCTGAAGGGTCCAGCATCCGCGTCGATGCGCTGCGCGTGACGGGCGCGACCTTGTTTACCGAAGCGGAGCTGGTGGCCGCCGCGGACTTTACCCCCGGCCGCGACCTGACCTTGCCTGAGCTGCGCAATGCGGCCGCCCGGATCACGCGCTTCTACAACGACCGCGGCTATGTGCTGGCCCAGGCCTATCTGCCGGCACAGGACGTTGTCGGGGGCACGGTAACCATCACCGTGATCGAGGGCCGTTACGGCGCGATCGAACTGCGCAACCAGTCCGGCGTATCCGACGCCGTTGCAGCCGGGGTGTTGAGCGGCCTGAACTCCGGCGCCCCGGTCGCGATCGCGCCGCTCGAACGCCGCCTGCTTCTGCTGTCCGATATCCCCGGCGTCGCCGTCCATTCGACACTGTCTCCGGGCGCGGAGGTCGGCTCTTCGGATCTGACGGTCGACCTTACCCGCGCGCCCCGGATTTTCGGCAGCCTCGAGGCCGACAACGCCGGCAATCGCTACACCGGCGCCTACCGGTTCGGCGGGGCGGTGAATTTCGCCAACCTTACCGGCCTGGGCGACCTGATTAGCCTGCGGCTGCTCGCCTCGACCGAGGGGCTGGCCTACGGGCGGGCCGCCTGGCAGGCGCCGCTCGGCGACGCCACCGTCGGCGCCGCCTATACCCATTTGCAGTATGACCTCGGCCGTGAGTTCGAGGTTCTGGACGCCGGCGGCACGGCTGACATCTTCAGTGCCTTCGCCAGCTATCCGCTGATCCGCTCGCGGAGCGCCAACCTCTATGCCCTGGCCAGTTTCGACGCCAAATTCCTCAGCGATGAGATCGGCCTCGTATCCCAGGTGTCGGACAAGGAAAGCCGGGCTCTGACCGTAGGTCTGCGTGGGGATTCCCGCGACGGGTTCGGCGGGGGAGGCTGGAACACGGGCTCATGGTCCTGGACCTCGGGCGAGCTCGACATCGAAAGCCCGTTCGAGCGCGCCGCCGACGCGGTCACGGCCCGCACCCAGGGCGGGTTCAACAAGCTTCAGTACGCTGTCTCCAGACTGCAGACGGTCAGCGGACCGCTGTCGCTCTTCGGCTCGCTTCGCGGCCAGATGGCCACAGACAATCTCGACCCCTCCGAAAAGATGGAGCTGGGCGGCGCATATGCGGTCCGCGCCTATCCGGAAGGCGAGGCCTACGGCGACGAGGGCTATGTGGCCACGGTGGAGGCCAGACTCGCGCTGGACCAGTGGACCGGATCCCTGCCGGGCCGGTTCCAGCTCATCGGCTTTGTCGATGCCGGCGAGGTCGACTTCGCCCATGACCCATGGTTCGCCGGATCCAATCATGCCCGGCGCAGCGGCGTCGGCGCCGGTCTGGTCTGGTCCGGGCCTGACGACCTGTTCGTTCGGGTGACCTATGCCCACCGGCTGGGCGACCAGATCGCGACATCCGGGCCCGACGATAGCGGCCGCGCGTGGTTCCAGATCGTCAAGCTGTTCTGATGACCGCTCCCCTTGCCTCCCCCGACATTCCTTTCAAGACAGGGACGTTCTGATGACCGGACTCCAACACCAGATCGCCGGCGCCATGAAGCGGGGCAGTGCCGTGCGCGCTCGCCGGAATGTCCTGTCCGCCTCGACGGCGCTGGCAGGCTTTGTCCTGGCCGGACTCGCCGCATCCTTTTCCTTAGGAACAGCCGCCCAGGCTCAGACCCTTCCGACCGGCGGATCGGTCACCGCCGGCGGAGCGACCATCGCCAGCGGCCCCGGCACGATGACGATCAACCAGTCGACCCAGAACGTGGCGATCAACTGGCAGGCCTTCTCCATCGGCCAGGGAGGCAGCGTGGTCTTCGTCCAGCCGAACAGCGGTTCGGTCGCCCTGAACCGTGTGTTGGGTCCGGACGCATCAGCGATCTTCGGCAGCCTGACCTCCAATGGCCAGGTATTCCTGATCAACCCGAACGGCGTGCTATTCGCGCCGGGTTCGCAGGTCAATGTCGGGGGTCTGGTCGCCTCCACCCTGGACATGACCGACGCCGACTTCATGGCTGGCGACTACCGCTTCACCGGCACCGGCTCAGGCGCCGTGCTCAATCATGGCTCCATCATCGCGAACGGCGGCTATGTCGCGCTGCTGGGCGGCAGTGTCAGCAATGAGGGTCTGATCCAGGCCAATCTCGGGACTATTGTGCTTGCCGCGGGCGAGGCGGTTACGCTCGACGTCGCCGGCGACGGACTGCTGAATGTGGTCGTCGATCGGGGCGTGGCCAACGCCCTGGTCCAGAACGGCGGCATGATGCAGGCTGACGGCGGGCGGGTAGTGATGACGGCCCAGGGAGCGGGTGATCTGCTCCGCACCGTGGTCAACAATACCGGCGTCATCCAGGCCCGCACGATCGGCGAGCGGAACGGCACAATCCTCCTGCTGGGCGACATGCCGAGCGGCGTGCTGAACGTCGGCGGCGTCCTTGACGCCAGCGCGCCCGACGGCGGCGACGGCGGCTTCATCGAGACCTCCGCCGGGACCGTGAACATCGCGTCGGGAACCCATGTTACGACCGACGCTCCGCGGGGCGCCACCGGCACGTGGCTGATCGACCCGGCGGACTTCACCATCGGCGCCGGCGGCAATATTTCCGGCGCCACCCTGTCAGCCCAACTGGTGACCACCAACGTCGTGATCAGCACACTGACCGGCGCCGGCGCCAGCCAGCCCGGCAACGGCGACATCCACGTCAACGACGCCATCGCATGGACCGCATCGTCGAGCCCAACAACCCTGACGCTGAACGCCCACCGCGACATCAATATCAACGCCGCGATCACCGCCACCAACGGCAATCTCGTCGCGTGTTGTGGTCGGGACGTGAACGTCAACGCGCCCATCACCACGACCAACGGCAGCGTCCTGCTGGAGGGCGGTCGCAACGTGAACGTTTTCCATGCGATCACCACGACCGACGGCAACATCGCCTTGTGCGCCGGGCATGACCTCCATATCGATGCGGCCATCACCCTGACCCGGGGCACCACCATCGCGGCGCAAAGTCTCGGCCTGCCCGTCGGCCTGACGCTGATCTCCGGCGCGGACGGCACCGGTCCAGGGGTGAACGGCGGAACCATTATTTTCAGCCCACTGGCCCCGCGGGTCACTGTCACCAACGCACCGGCGACCATCAACTACAACCCGATTTCCTATACCACCCCGACGGATTTCTCGACGCGGTTCACCCTGACCGAAGGCGCGACGCTGACCCAGCGGATGCTGCTGTTCCCCGATGGCAGTCGGGCAGCGAATGGGACGACGGCGACCACCCTGGGGGGGTTCAGAACCACGGCGGCCTCGGGCCTGCCGACGGGTGTCACGCTGGTGGCGTTGCCCGGCGCCAGTGCAACGTTCGACTCGGCTACGGCGGGCGCCGACGTCGGCATCACCTACAGCGGCTATGCCCTCGCAGGCCCTAACGCCCCCCTGTACGCCCTGGCCGGAGCGTGCTGCGTATCGACCTTCCGGACACGCGGGACGATCAGTACCGCGCCGCCGCCTCCTCCTCCGCCGCCTCCTCCTCCGCCGCCGCCCCCGCCGCCTCCTCCGCCGCCTCCTCCTCCGCCGCCTCCTCCTCCGCCGCCTCCTCCTCCGCCTCCGCCGCCTCCGCCTCCTCCTCCTCCCCCGCCTCCCCCGCCTCCTCCTCCTCCTCCTCCCCCGCCGCCGCCGCCGACCACCCCGCCGACGGTTACCCCGCCCTTCCGGCCATATCCGACGGTGACCTATCCGACCGTGACCCCCACGCCGGGCCTCGATCTTGTGGTTGTCGACACGGGCGTGCGGATGCCGGCGTATGACACGACGATGCCTGTCGCTCCGCCGGTCGAGACGGTGGTAGAGGCCCCGCGCCGGGCCGTGCCGGCCGCGCCGCCGCCGCCGCCCGTCCCGGTCTATCCGCCCAAGCAGGATCGCAATTGACCGCGAGCCTGTCCCTTTGGCGAGCGGCGACGGCGGCCGGACTGGCGCTGGGACTGTTCATCCCGGAGGCGAGCCTCGCGGGCCAGCGTTCCTGGTCGCCGGACGGCCCGGACAGGCCCGGCGAGACGGACGCCATATCCGCCGCTGGACAGCTCACGGCGTGGGTGCTTGAGACGGCCGACAATCAGGGGCTTCCGTTCCTGATCATCGACAAGATCAATGCCGAGGTGTCGGCCTTCGACCGCGAAGGCCGGTTGCTCGGAACCGCCCCGGTCCTGTTGGGGCTGGCGCGGGGAGACATCTCGCCGGCGGGGATCGGCGACCGCCCCCTGTCAGCCATCGAACCCGGGGAACGCATCACCCCGGCAGGCCGGTTCATGGCTTCGATGGGCGAGAACCTCGGCGGCAAGAGCATTCTGTGGATCGACTATGACGCCGCCCTGTCCCTGCATCCGGTCATCAACACCCGGGCGACCGACCGGCGACTGCAGCGTCTCGCTTCGGCTACCGCCGAAGACAACCGGATTTCCTATGGCTGTATAAACGTGCCAGGCAAGTTCTATGATGAGATCGTGGAACCCGCGTTCAGCGGCACGATGGTAGTCGTCTATATCCTGCCGGAAGATCAATCG
Source organism: Brevundimonas sp. TWP2-3-4b1 (assembly GCF_049897665.1). NCBI lineage: Bacteria > Pseudomonadati > Pseudomonadota > Alphaproteobacteria > Caulobacterales > Caulobacteraceae > Brevundimonas > Brevundimonas sp. TWP2-3-4b1. The sequence continues at coordinate 8,005 of NZ_JAFCWQ010000044.1, forward strand.
CTTTCGGATGTGTTTTTCCTGGCTGGAGGCATTAGCCAGTCTGCGGAGGACGAGGTCGAGCCGCCGCTGGGCGTCACGGCGTTGTCAAGCGAAGCTCATTGAAGTGAGGCTTCGACCTTTTTTCAGCGTTTCGAGATGAGACAGAGTAGACCTGTTTCCGCCGCCGAAGGTCCGCTGTGGGTCGACATGCGTCTTTGACATCAGGCCGAAAAACGGACGTTCGCCAACGCAGTCAAAACGACGGAGAAGACCGCGAAGCCTTTTCCAACACTCAATGCGATTTAGACGTCGTCACGACTTTGGAGCCCTCGGTTTCCGCGCCGGTTTCGCCGCGACCTCAGCCTTCTTCGGCTGAC
>NZ_JAFCWQ010000045.1:0-7646 GCF_049897665.1 Brevundimonas sp. TWP2-3-4b1
CGAAGAACGCCCACTCCGCATCCGACATCAAACCACGAACCATGGCTGCTCTCCGCAAAGAACAGCCTTGAATCAGCGATCAGCTGATTTGGGAATCCACTTTGTCCACATCACCTAGTTGGCTTGCGCGTTTTTCCGAAGACGGGGCGTGGGCGGGCGTCTACGTTTTTCAGGTCGGCTCAATGCTCGGGGCCTATACTTTCCTGCTTCTGACGCGCTCTCGATGGCTTTCCCTCGTCGCCATCCTGTACCTGATGCTGTGGTATTTCGTCTTCTATGGCCCGTTTGACATCGCCACGGCAATGGTGGCAGCGGTCGGGTAGCCGGAGGAGCCGAAACGACCGCTCTCCACCCCGAACAGACCTGCGCGATGTCCGCTTACGGCCCATCCGTCGAATGTCTGTAATCGGGCGTCAGGCTGATGGCCGAACCCGACCCTAAGCGGACGTTGTTTTAGCTAAGGTCGTCAGGGGCTGTCAGAATAACCCGTGTTTTTTGAGATGACGTTTCGTCGAAGACGGTGAATGGTGACGCTTCCACCAATGAAGGGGGACTACCGATGAAACTGCCCGCAACAACCACTGCTCTGGGGCTGCTGTTCGCCCTGGGTGCGGTCGCACCGGCCAGCGCCGATGGCGACACGCCTGTAGAGGCGACCGCCGCGCCGGTCTGGATGGCCTCTGTCATGTCGCTCGCCACCGACGACGGTCTGGCCCTTGTCCAGGACGAGGAAGACGACGAAGAGGATGACGACGACGAAGAGGACGATGAGGAAGACGATGAAGACGATGACGACGATGACGATGACGATGACGATGATGACGATGATGACGATGAATGCGAGGACGACGACGACCTCGTCTGATCCACGTATCGGCTGAAACATAGGGGCGTCGATCCACCGGGGTCGCCGCCCTTTTCATGATCGCCAAAGACAAAGGCCTCGCTGTTTCCAGCGGGCCTCGTTCGTTTCAGCGATGGCGCTGTCAGGGAAACTTCGCCAAGTCGAAAGCCCCCTACTCCGCCGCCCTTCAGTCAACCGCCGCCGCCTATGCGGCATCAGCATCGGCGCGGAATCGGCGAAGTGTGGGTCTGCTGATCAAATGACGTTGGACGTTGAAGGTGTTGTAGATCGCTGCGTGGGTCGTGAGGAATCTCTGGGCTGAAGCTTGTGATTTGAACCGCTGCTGCTGGCGCTCTCGTCTTCGGATCGGCAGGTGAGAGTTCTCGATCCGATTGTTCTCCCGAAGCCGGCCGGGTCGGTGCAGGTGGCGCAGATCCAGCTGATCCAGAGCCGCGCCGTATGAGGCCAAGCCGTCCATCGTAATCGTTTGCGACTCGACCGGCTGGTTGTGAAACAGCCGCCTGAGCAGCTTGAACTCGGCCTCTGTGTCCCGCCGGCGCTGGACCACGAGGTCCAAGACCTCGCCTTCATCATCGACAGCCCGCAACAGATACATCCGCCGTCCGCCGATCCAGCAGACCATTTCGTCGAGATGCCAGCGGGGCGAGGGCACAGGCCACCGACGTTTCAGACGCCCTGCGATCAGAGGGCCAAACTTGATGGTCCAGCACCGGATCGTCTCGTAACTGACGTCGATCCCCGCTGTGCGAGAAGCTCCTCGACGTCTCGAAAACTCAGGCCAAACCGGAAATACAGCGAAACGGCGTGGCGGATTACGTCCGCCGGAAACCGGCGGCGCTTGAACGAAATCGGCTTCACGAAACATAATCCCCGTCAGCGGTTTATGCCGCGCTACGCGGAGACAAGTTAGTGTTTGCCTGACAGCACCGCGCCAACCTTACCGCTGGGTAGCAATGCGGCTGCCCTTCCCCAAACCTGCGCATAGGGGCGGTTCAACTTCACCAATGTCCGCTAACCACGGTGGGCGTTAATGCGCAGGAGGTATGCGGGAATGCTCCCTCCTGGGTTCGTCACGCAGCTTCCCAGAAACGACAGGAAATGGCGAACAAAGAGGGAAGATCGTTGACGCCAAACCTATGCTTTACAATGATTTAGATCAGAGCGCTCTTCGTTCACACCGAGGGGGTCGCAGGTTCAATCCCTGCAGCATCCACCATCGTTTCTCATAAAATCCAATGAGTTATGGGCCGCCGGGCTGGGTACCGGCACGGCACCCGTCCATCCGACACCAAATAGACACCAGCCTTCCGGAACCTCGGTATCACTGGAGGTACGCTAGGCGCACAGACTCGTCTGAGACCGCTGTCGGGCTCGCCCATCCGTGGGCAACCACACAAGGGCTGGCTAGGCCGTGAGGTCTGTCCTTTTTGGCCAAGGCCGCTTGCAACGCTCCGGGCCCGCATCATCCGCCTCGAAACTGGTTGGCGGCCGCACGGGAAGAGAAGGAGCCCACATTTCTAGTCCTCTTGGCCAACGCGGGACGGCCCTAGGGGTCCACTCCTCGCTGGTTTTGGTCGAACTTTTGTAAAACTGTACCCGCCGCGCCTCGCAGGTTCTGCCCGAACGGGAGCGGCCCAGGAGGTGATCAAGCGCTTGAGCGCTCTAGACCCGCCACGGGCACTGGCGTTGAATCGCGGCTCTGGGAAATGTCCGATCTCGTCGCTATCGTGGAGACCGAAAAACAGGCTCCCGGCAAGCGCGGACCCTACAAAGTCCGACGGGAGAATGATGCATGACTTGGGGAAAGTTCGTTCTAGACGAAGCCGAGCATGATCTCACCCACCTAGACCCGTTCGTGATGTCGGTGACACCAAAAGCTGAAGGTGCGCCAACCTTCCGCGTCCTCGTGTCGTTCAGCCATCACGCCTTCACTCGGGAATTCATGGAAGGTGATCGTGAAGAGGAACGGTTTGGGCCAGTGACCGATGTTCGGTGCTTTTGCCTTTCCCGGCTCGTTTTGTCTTCCACGCTTCCCAAGCGGATCCATGCGGCGAGCAAGGGTAAGGCTTACTTCCCGGCACCCGGTCACGCAAAGCAGCGCAATTTCCTGCTCGTAGAAATTTCCCCTTATGAGCCGCCTTATCTAGTCGCGTTCAACTTCTCAAAGGCGCGCGGGGTCGATGCCGATGTGGTCATGTTTGTTGTAAGTGCGCATCCCCGGCCCGGAATGGTCCCAAAGAGCAGGATGGACAGCATCAGCTTTGCGACATTGGTTTCAAAGGTCGCATCGGGTCAGGAAATCAAACGTCCGCCCATAAAGAAATAGCCCCCTTGCGGGGGCTATCCTGTGCGAGAAAGCCCCTTAACCCCCGCGCTCCGCAGGACCCTTTCGGGCGGGCCGTTGTTTTTCGCTCGCTATCAACGACAAGAGCTAAATAGGTGGGCGGACGTTAAGTTTCAACGAAAATCGACAACCATTTGGTTGACGGTGTCAACGCACACGGGCGTTGAGTTTCGCTCACGGGCTGAGCATCGAGCTCAATCCGACCGCTAGTTTGGTTTTCAGTGGAAATCAAATTAGGGCACTCCGCGTGACACGCCCCAGCGGGGATTTTTCCGGGCGCGCCATTTTCTCGTGTTAAAGTTCTGTTTTTAACCACAAAGCGGCAAGAGCTTTGCCGCTCACCCTCAAAGTTATCCTAATCTTAGATTCTGTTGCAAAACCCGCGTCTCCAAAATTCCGCGAGTTGGATTAGCCTTCTGGATCGTCTGTCCCAAGCGGATTGTCGGTCGTTGTGATCCGGAGCCGTGCTCATTCATCGGCTTATGCGTTAGATCGCGGCCTGAAGGGCAGGCGAACGTCGCCATGATTTCGGGAGGGTCTCGCCGGCGGCCTCGGCGGGATAGCCGAACGCTAACCGGCTTGCCAGGCTTGCTAGCGCTCGCTCCCTCTTGGCACCCGGCGGGGCCTCTAACAGTCGCCTGAGGAGCGCCAAGTCCAACGCCCTCAGGTAGATTCGGGCAAGCTCCGAGCGGTTCGCCGGACCGGTCATCACGACCTCTTGGTCGGCCCGAGGCTCGAGGCTGGGGTAAACGATGACAGACCTTCTATCACCCGAGCCATGAGCATAGAGCGCTAGCTGATAGAGCATGCTTGAAGGGAGGTTTCGTTCCCAAAGGTCCCGGTATTTGGCGTCGACGACAGCCCCGGCTTCGTTGCCAGGCGAGCGGATAGTGAAATCCGGGCGCAGGACCGGGGGCGATCGTCGTGGGAGGGATGTAGCGTAGTGGAACATGGGTGAGAGCCTGCGTTCATCGAGCACCTCGCAGCCATTGAGATGCTCGTTCAGCAACCGCGATACCAAGGTCTGAAAGAACCGGTTCATATCGAACAGGAAGCCTGGCAGGCGCATTCGGCCCCCCCCGTCTTCCATGGAGATTCCAGAGCCCTCGAGGAGCAGTTCGACAACGTCGAATAGCGGCGCGTAGCGGCGGGTGCGGCGGTCGAGCTGCCCACGAGCCGCATCCAAAAGGTTGGCTGTGAGGGGTTGTCGCCCGACGTCCATAACTGCCGCAAGCCGGCCGAGTTCAGCGGCGAGCTTGTGACTTACTACCAAGCGTGCCGCCAAGCGTAGGCCGGCAGCTAAGGCGATGTTGAGGAGATTTTCGTCCGTCCGTTCAAAGTAACGGCAGGGAAGAACAGCCCGCCCTCCGCTCAACGCGCGCCCAAGATCGTCGAAGACGATGCGGCCGCGTGGGCTCGACAGATCCGCCTCGCGCGGCAGGTAGTCTTGATGCAAGCCAGTGGCGATTAATCGGGCGGCGTCATGCGCCAGCTGGCTAGCAAGAATGTCCTGAAATGCGAGGGCCTCACTGCGGAAGGAGGCGTGGCCAATGAAGGATAGGCGCTCCAGCCCAAAGGCGTAGCGCAGGAGCTGCACCAAAGGCGCGGCCTCGATCTTCGGGTGCACTGTGATCGTTACTCCACCGATCACGATCCGCCCGACCCAAGAGGTTGTCCCGACCTCGAGACCCGCCCGCGTCTCGGTTACGTCGAGGCGGCCGGACTTGCGCAAGTGCTGCGCCAGCGTCTGTTCGTCCAGGCTCAACTCTCGCGCTGGCAGCAGCCGGGTCGGCTCCCACTCCCGGAACCGGTGGCCCGTCGTCATATCTCAGGCTCGTCCTCGTGCTCGGGTTCGGCAACTCCCAAGTCCAGCGCGAGAGCCTCGGGGGAGGCTGTAAGTTCGGGGAACGTATTCAAGATTGCCGTCAGCAGTTCATCGGCCCGGTCCGGCTCGAATAGCTCACCCTTGATCCGCTGTAGGCCAGCGTCCACCAAGCCACCGACCAGCCCACCGAGCATCGAGTAGTCCTCGTAGCAATACTCCTGGAGAAGTGGCACCACCTCACCGGCCAAAATAGCCGCAAACGTCGCGGGATCCGATACCGGCGCGCCCCCCTCCAAGAAGAAGGCGTGGCCGATCTGCAGGCTGCGCGCGTCCCGACCCAAGGTGGACCTGATCTTGGCGTTGAGCGCCTCGAGCCATGCGGCGAGTGGAAGGCGCTCGGCAATCATGGTTTCACTGAGAAGGCTCACGTCAGGGAGCAACTCAACGAAGCCAAAGCGACGCCGTAGCGCGACGTCGAGCAAAGCGATCGACTTATCGGCTGTGTTCATCGTGCCGATGACCCTGAGGTTCTCCGGAACGGAGAAGCGGCGCTTGGAGGGCAACCTAACCTCAATGCCCCGCTTGTCGCGCTCGAGTAAAGTGATCAGCTCTCCGAAGATGCGTGGAATCTGTCCGCGGTTGATCTCATCGATGATCAGAAAGTGAGGTCGGCCGTCGGACCGGGCTTTATCGCAAAACTCCTTGAAGACGCCGTCCTGCAGCTGGAACGAGAGCTGCCCACCCTCGGCCTGCGGGCGATAGCCCTCGATGAAATCCTCATAGCCAAAGCCTGGGTGAAAGGTGACCATCCGCACTAGACCGTCTTGCTCATCCAATGAGGCAAGTTGGTCCGGTGCGAGACCCTCAGCGGGCCTTCCGAAGACCTCACGCGCCGCGAGCTCCAAAGCGGCGCGGCGCGCCCAGTAGGTCTTCCCTGTCCCCGGCGGCCCGTGAAGGATGAGCTGGCCTTTGCGCTGAAGGATAGCTGCGATCTCTTTGATTCTTGGCTCAAGGGGCGGGAGGCTCGCACGCTCAGATCTGGTCGCAGGGACAAGCATGGGGCCGAGCGCGGAGGCGGCCTGAAAGCGCCTCTCGAACGCCAGTTTGCTCTCCGGCTTTGCAAACTCCCAAACTGTGGTCCGCAGGCCTTCCGACCCGGATAGCTTCCAACCTCCCACATCCAACCAGTCCACCTGCCTCTGGTGCGGCGCATCCGCTAGCCGATCCCGCCGATGCTCGTACTCGCCCGCGACACGGCCGATGCCGAGTATGCGCTCGCCATCAGCAGTGATCACCAAGTCGCCCTTCTTGATGTCCGCGACGAAGTCGAGAAGCTCACCGGCCTTCCGTGTTGCGGAACCGGGATTAGCTTCGCTCTCGAGCAGCATCCCGGCGAGCTTCGCCTTGTCCGCCGTGGTGTGCTTCAAGTTTGAAAGGTCGGGCATTGCGGCCCAGCCGACAGCGGCGTAGCCCCCCTCGCGCATGTCCGGCCAGATGTCGCGCCCATCGACATTGGTTCCGATGCGCCAGTATCGATACGGGCGGCCGTTCACCCGATTTAGCACGGTCGTCAGGTGGTTGATGGGTAGGTTGGCCGCCCGCGCCAGCTGTACGAAACGGCCTGCACAGACGTAGCGCCCGTTCGACTTTGGCGGCTCCTGCAAAAGCCGGATCAGCTGGAACCGCTGGAAGTCCCCGGAGTGATAGTCGTCCAGTTTCGCAGGGGCATAGAGGTGGAAGTACTTGTGTCCCCAGGCAGAATCGAAAACGTCGGGCGCGGCCCTCATAATTTCTTCCTGCAGCTCCCGATACGCGTCATCGATCGCTTCGTCGCCAGAATCTGGCAGAGAGAAAGTATCGAGCACGCGGGTACCGGCTAGCAGTTGGTCGCGGTTGCGACGCGCAACATCGATCGCCTCGGCCTCGCTGATCGGGCGCATCGAGCGCGAGGCACCGGTGGTCCAGAGCCCTGTCTCTTTGCTTCGGAAGATTCCGAACTTCAGTGCGCTGCCGCCCGCGATGCTACCAAAGCTCGAGGGGAACTCCTCATCGTTTTTGAACTCCAGCCAATAGACGAGGCTGTCGACTGTGCCATGCGCGTGCATCCGCTCTAGCAGCTCCGAACCGTCGAGCTTCGCCAACCGAGCAGGTCCGAACTGCTCCTGAAACGTGGCGTAGTAGGTCTCGAGGCGCGGCTCAGGTATCAGCTCGCCGGCGGCCAGCAGGCGTTGCGCCTCAGCCGCCAAGCCTGCCGGCGAGCGATCGAATGTCTCGGGTATGGGGTTCAATTCTGCTCGCCCTCTCCTTGCAGCCAAGGCTCACCTGTTACGAGCTGACTCGTCGTCACTTTCGTGAAGGCATTTGATCGATGCCATTTTAAACGGCTACGGTGCTTATCCGTTAGCGGGATGGACGCCTGCCAGCGTAGTTCGGCGCAAGCGGCTTCACTCAGATTTGGAGAGAATTCTGGAACCCCATCGTCGTCGAAGGTGACTGTCCGCCGTCAGCGCCAATGAGACAGATTGAGGGTTCCGTTTAGAGGAGGATTTTGGTCTCGTCGTAGTGACGAAGGAACGAAGATGAGACCAAAATCCTTGCCCTTGAAGGCAACG
>NZ_JAFCWQ010000046.1:0-7313 GCF_049897665.1 Brevundimonas sp. TWP2-3-4b1
CGGCGGCACAGGGCGGCCATGTGGTCCCGGTCGCCCTGCTCGCCAGCCTGACCTGAAAGTGTGGCGATTCGCGTCACAAGCGCGGGGCCGACCAGTGGTGTGAAAGGGCGGGCGTGAGCCTCCGCCAGCAGAGCGTCGCGCTGCGGGTGGTAGCGCCAATTCGTCGATATTCCGGAGACCATCAATCAGCAGGAAGCCGAGCGCAACTTCCCGTCAAGGCGACGTTTGAGCACAGACGCGTGGCGGTGCTGTCATCTGTGGACGGGGTACTGTCAGTCTGACACTAACTTGTGTCCACTGAATAAAGCGTAAGCCACCGGCGGGGTGGACTATTGTAAAGCCGGTGTCAGTCAGGCGCCACCGGTTCCCGGCGGAGGTCATCCGCCATGCCGACTGGCTCTACTTCCGTTTCAGCCTCAGTTTTCGCGACTTCGAAGAGCTCCTGGCGCAACGCGGGATCGACCTCAGCTCTGAGACGATCCGGTGCTGGACGTTCACGTTCAGCCCGCTGATCGCGAGGCGGCTGAAGCGCCTTCGGCCGGTTCCATCGCCTCATATGGCGCAGCGCTCGATGGCCTGTATATCAGACATTGGCACCGACCCGGCTGGCTTCGACAGAAAAACCGCGTTGAGAACTCACACCTGCCGATCCGAAGACGAGAACGGCAGCAGCAGCGGATCAAATCCGAGGCCTCAGCCCAGAAATTCCTCACCATCCACGCCACGATCGACAACAGGATCAACATCCAGCGCCATTTGATCAGCAGACCCACACTTCGCCGCTTCCGCGCCGATGCTGAGGCCGCATGGGCGGCGGCCGTTGCCTGAAGGGCGGCGGAACAGGGGCTTTGGACTTGGCGAAGTTAGCCTGACAACGCCTTTTCGCCCATTGGGGCGAACCGCGCGACCAGATCGTAGGCTTCGCCTGGGAACGTCAGACGAACGTGGGTAATCGGATCGTCGCCGCGCCAGGTTCGCCTTTCCAGAGACAGGCAAGCGACCGAAGTTTCGATCAAAAGCAATTTGGCCGAGGCTCTGGACGTGTTGATCGCGCTGATCTTGTGCTCGGCCTCGGTCCAGTGGACGAATCCCAGAAGCCAGGTTCCCGGGGGAGTCTGGGCGAAATCGACCGCCTCTGCGGCTGGCACGGCGCTCAGACTGATTAACCGTTCCTCGATCGCGAAGGGACGTCCGCTCGCACGATGGAGACACTGAAGGATCAGAATTCGGCCGGAGACAGGGAGTTCCAGGCTCTTGTTGTCTCGCCGGTTCGCAGTCCGGATCTTGCGCGACAGAAGTTCGTAGCCGTAGCGCTCGCCCCGGCCCGTGATCTCTGCCTGAATGTCGGGGATATCGAGCACCGCCGAATGGATGCGCGGGCGGGCGACGAACGACCCAGCCCGCCGTCGCCGAACGATCAGGCCATTCTCGGCCAGAGGTGTCAGCGCCTTGTTCACCGTCATCCTGGAACAGCCGTACTGGGCCATCAGTTCGTGTTCGAATGGAATGCGGTGCCCGGGAGCCCAGTCCCCGGACAAAATCCGTTCAGCGATGTCGGACCGGATGCGTTTGTGCAGGGTGGTGTCAGCGCCGCCGGTCATTCGTTCCCCAGGTCCAGAATCCTCGACAGTACGCGGGCATACCGGCGGGCTGTTTCGGCGTGCGCCACATGGCGGCCATTCGTCACGACTTGTCTACCCCGACGCCAGACGGCGTTCGTCCGCCGGCCGCGCGAGGCGGAGATCCATTGATCGAGGCGGGCGTCTCCGAAAGATATCTCGTCCGCGCCTGCTTCGCCGGACAAGGCGACGAGACCGGCTACCCGGCCGACCACCAGCCCGTGGCTGACCGAATTCCCTGCTGCCTGTGAGCGCCTCGCGGAACATCGCGCCGCCCGTCGAACCGCCCGCCTCATCCGCCAACACAGTGCAAGCGCGTTCGAGCAGGCGCCGGGAATACTCCAGCATTCTCAACTCCTGGGCGGCGTCGATCAGGACGGACATATGAGTGGAGTGAACCAGACTCCAACGGCGATCGACCTCGACCGTGTCGCACGACAGATCGACGGGCCGGGCGCCACACCAGGCAGTCTTCGGCCAGCCCCGCCATTCCCCTCTGGAACGCATGGCCGTGCAGGTTGGTCAGTCCGGGAACGCCTGTCACCTGGACCTGATCGCCGGGCTCAGCCGCGGCTCCGATCGCGACAACGTCGATTGGTTCATTGTGGATTCCGATGCGGATGCACCGCGCCCAACCTGTGTCGAGAATTGCCTGATCGAACCAAAACCAGGTCTCTGGCGATCTTGCGTGGCGGGTATCGACTGTCACTGGACAATCCTCACAGGTCCGCATTATGTCTATACAATATTCATGGCGAGCGCCTGGCGTTTCCTGTGGGTGGCGGAGGGCGAACAATGGAGTGCGATCGCGTCTGGACCAATGCCCGGTTGGCGACGGTCGCGCCCGATGCGGCTGCCGTGATCGCCGAAGGCGCGACCACCGTCGAGGAACGACCCGCCGAGCTTGTCTACCGTATGGGGTTCAATCCGCTCCATGCCCGTGTCTGGAGAGGCCAATGACTGACACCCCCCTGACCGCCACGATCGTGATGAAGCCGGGCGAGGTCAGCTTGGCCGACTGGCGCGCCATCTATCGCGGCGCCCTGGGGGTCCTGCATGCCGACGCAGCCGAACCGATCCGCGCCAGCGTCGCTGCCGTCGAACGGATTCTTGCGCGCGGCGAACCGGTCTACGGGATCAATACCGGCTTTGGAAAACTGGCCAGTGTCCGCATCGAGGCCGGTGATCTGGCGACTCTGCAGCGCAACATCGTCCTGTCGCACGCGGCGGGGGTCGGCGCGCCGTCGCCCACGCCGGTCATCCGTCTGATGATAGCGCTGAAACTGGCCAGCCTGGCGCAAGGCGCCTCGGGCGTTCAGCCGGCCACTGTCGCCCTGCTGGAGGCCCTGCTCGTGCGGGGCCTGACCCCGGTCATCCCTTGCCAAGGCTCTGTCGGCGCCTCGGGCGATCTTGCGCCCCTGGCTCACATGGCCGCCGCCATGATCGGTGTCGGCGAGATCGAGGTCGACGGCGTGCGCCGCCCGGCCGCCCAGGCCCTGGCCGTCGCAGGTCTCGAACCCCTGATTCTCGGCCCCAAGGAAGGTCTGGCCCTGCTCAACGGCACCCAGTTCTCGACCGCGAATGCGCTTGCCGCCCTGTTCGGCGCTGAGACCCTGTTCCAGAGCGCGCTCATCGCCGGCGCCCTGTCGACAGAGGCGGCCAAGGGATCCGACACGCCGTTCGATCCACGGATCCATGCGCTGCGGCGTCATCTCGGCCAGATCGAGACCGCCTCCGCGCTTCGGATGTTGATGGACGGGTCAGCCATCCGGGCGTCCCACGCCATCGATGACGAACGCGTGCAAGACCCCTATTGCCTGCGTTGCCAGCCACAGGTGATGGGCGCCGCGCTAGATGTCCTGCGTCAGGCGGCGACGACCCTGTCGATCGAGGCGAACGGCGTCAGTGACAACCCGCTGATCTTCCCGGCGACCGACGAGGCCCTGTCGGGCGGCAATTTCCACGCCGAGCCGGTCGCCTTCGCCGCCGATATGATCGCGCTGACGATCTGCGAAATCGGCTCTCTGTCGGAACGGCGGATCGCCATGCTGGTGGATCCCGCCCTGTCCGGCCTGCCCGCCTTCCTCACTGCAAGGCCCGGCCTGAACTCCGGCTTCATGATCCCCCAGGTGACGGCTGCGGCCCTGGTGTCGGAGAACAAGCAGAAGGCCTATCCGGCCAGCGTGGATTCCATCCCGACCTCAGCCAATCAGGAGGACCACGTCTCCATGGCCGCCCACGGCGCGCGTCGTTTGCTGGCCATGGTCGAATCGGCCAACGCCGTGGTCGGCATCGAACTTCTGGCAGCCGTGCAGGGCTGCGACTTCCACCGCCCGCTGCGGTCGAGCGCGGCTCTGGAAACCGCGCGGGCCCTGCTCCGCAAAACCGTTCCTCACCTGGACGAGGACCGCCATTTCCATCCCGATATCGAGGCCGCGCTCGCCCTTATCCGCTCCGGGGCCATAGTCACGGCCGCTGGCGTCTCCTTGCCCGGCGTCTGCTGATGGACTGGCTCGAGGGTCATCGGGGCCCCGGGCCGCTGATCGTCAGCCTGCCGCACACCGGCTCGGATATTCCGGTCGAACTCGCGGGCGGGTTCGTCTCGCCCTGGCTGGCGACCAGAGACGCCGAAAGGTGGGTCGATAAACTCTATGGCTTCGCGACCGACCTGGGCGCGACCACGATTCAACAGGCTGAGCCTCTGCGGGCCACCTGGCAGGCGATCTTGATCGCCAGCCCGACCTTTACTGAAACTCCGAGCCCGTCATGAACCGCAAAGACCCCACCCGCGTCATTCGCGCCGCCCGAGGTGCTGAGCGAACCTGCAAAAGCTGGCTGACCGAGGCCGCGCTGCGGATGCTTATGAACAACCTCGACCCCGACGTCGCCGAACGGCCCGAGGAACTGGTCGTCTATGGCGGCATCGGTCGGGCCGCTCGTGACTGGAAGAGCTTCGACGCCATCGTCGACACCCTGCGCCGGCTCGAGGACGACGAGACCCTGCTGATCCAGTCAGGCAAACCGGTCGGCGTCTTCCGCACCCATGCCGATGCTCCGCGCGTCCTTCTGGCCAACTCCAACCTCGTCCCCCACTGGGCGACGTGGGAGCATTTCAATGAGCTCGATCGCAAGGGTCTGGCCATGTACGGCCAGATGACGGCCGGGTCGTGGATCTATATCGGCGCCCAGGGCATCGTTCAGGGCACCTATGAGACCTTCGTCGAGATGGGCCGCCAGCACTATGGCGGCGATCTGTCGGGCCGCTGGCTGTTAACCGCCGGGCTCGGCGGCATGGGCGGAGCCCAGCCGCTGGCAGCGGTGATGGCGGGCGCATCGTGTCTCGCGATCGAGTGTGACCCAAGCCGGATCGCCATGCGTCTGCGCACCGGCTATCTCGATCAGGCGGCCGAGGATCTCGACGAGGCTCTCGCCCTGATCCACGCCGCCTGCGAGGCGAAGGCGCCGATCTCGGTCGGCCTTCTCGGCAACGCGGCCGAACTTCTGCCCGAACTGTTCCGGCGCGGCGTCCGGCCCGATCTGCTCACCGATCAGACTTCAGCCCACGATCCGATCAACGGCTATCTGCCGAAGGGCTGGACGATGGAGCGGTGGACAGCGATGCGCGCCCAGGCGCCCGACCAGGTCGAACAGGCTGCCCGTGCCTCGATGGCCGAACATGTCCAGTCGATGCTCGACTTCCAGACCGCCGGCGTGCCCACCGTCGATTACGGCAACAACATCCGCCAGATGGCGAAGGAGGCCGGCGTCGCAACAGCCTTCGACTTCCCCGGCTTCGTCCCTGCCTATATTCGCCCGCTATTCTGCCGGGGCATCGGCCCGTTCCGTTGGGTGGCCCTGTCGGGCGATCCCGAGGACATCGCCAAGACCGACGCCAAGGTGAAGGAGCTGATCCCCGACAATCCGCACCTGCACAACTGGCTCGACATGGCCGCCGAGAAGATCAGGTTTCAGGGTTTGCCTGCGCGCATCTGTTGGGTCGGTCTGGGCGACCGCGACCGGCTCGGCCTCGCCTTCAACGAGATGGTGGCCTCAGGCGAGCTCAAGGGTCCCATCGTCATCGGCCGCGACCATCTCGATTCCGGCTCCGTCGCGTCGCCGAACCGTGAGACGGAGGCCATGCGCGACGGATCCGACGCGGTCTCCGACTGGCCCCTGTTGAACGCCCTGCTGAGCACGGCCTCGGGCGCGACCTGGGTTTCGCTCCACCACGGCGGCGGGGTCGGCATGGGCTTTTCCCAACACGCCGGTCTGGTCATTGTTTGCGACGGCACCGAAGCGGCAGCGAAGCGGATCGCGCGTGTTCTCTGGAACGACCCGGCCACCGGCGTCATGCGCCACGCCGACGCGGGCTATGATATCGCGCTGAACACGGCACGCGAGAAAGGGCTCGACCTGCCCGGCATCCTGGGATGATCTCGACGATTTTGCTCGCCGCCGACCGGACAGCGACGACCAGGAAGAACTTGGGTGGCGTCACGCGTGAAATCGCGGCCTGGCCTCCGAGAGCGGACCTGGACGACTTTGACTGGCGCGTCGGTGCGGTCAGGCGAACGCTATAAGGCCTCCAGTAATTCGGTTGCAGGCCACTGGCGGAAAAGACATTTCGTGAAGCCGATTTTGTTCAAGCGCCACGGCCTTCCGATGGATGTGACTCGCCATGCCGTGTGGCTGTACTTCCGGTCCAGCCTCAGCTTTCGAGACGTCGAGGAGTTGCTAGCGCCGCGCGGGATCGACGTCAGTTAAGAAACGGTCCGGTGCTGGACGATCAAGTTCGGACCTCTGATAGCCCGGCGGTTGAAGCGACCGCGGCCAGCTCCGTAGCCGCGCTGGCATCCGGATGCGATGGTCTGTTCGATCGGCGAAAAGCGGATCTATCCGTGGCGGGCTGTCGATGACGAAGGCGAGGTCCTCTACCTCGTGGGCCAGCGCCGGCGAGACACGGAGGCCGCATTGAAGCTGCTCAGGCGTCTCCTTCACAATCAGCCGGTCGAGCCGCAGGCGATCACGACCGAGGGCCGCGCCTCATATGGCGCAGCGGTCGATCACCTCGATCTCCGGCATTTGCGCCGATCCGGCCGGCTTCGGGAGAACGATCGGATCGAGAACTCTCAAGACGGGGAGGGCGCTTTTCGACTTGGCGCAGTTAACCTGTCAGCCCCCGACAAAGGCCTGCTCACCCTTCGCGAGCATCACTCTGACGGCCGTACACATTCCATAATGCTTACGGCAGAAGCCGAAACGCGTGTTCCCCGGTTGGCTGCGATTGCCGACCAGCGAGACGCAGACTTCTTCTCGACTCTGTCAAAGGACGATCGACAAGCCATGGAGCGGGGCCTCCGCGGTCGGGTGGAGCAGCGTTGTCTGCGACCGATGGCAGGGCTTCTTTAACGGTAGACGGCAGGTGGGCGCAGGAGTCCGCTTTGCGGCCATCTGGACCCCCGCAGTCTTTTTTCGGCCGAACACGAAATGGCCGCTTGACCGGAACGCCGCCCCCGCCTAAATCCCCGCCTCCGCCGGACACCGGCGTTAAACAGTGGGGCCGGTTCTTCCGGTCTTGGTCTTTGACATTGTAGATTTGGAAAGAGAAACGCAGGCGGCGGTGTCCTAGCGATGACCAGTAATGGTCATTACGATGATACTGACACTCTGCGGTCTTTTTGAAAGATACAACCA
>NZ_JAFCWQ010000047.1:0-6516 GCF_049897665.1 Brevundimonas sp. TWP2-3-4b1
ATCCCGAACTCGCCGCCTGACATCCGCCAAGCAGCCATCGTTAGACATCAGGAATGAGGGGTCCTTATTCGACGCCGATCACCCCGCTAACGGGGTCCCTTTTCCACGCCGATCCACAGCTCTGATGTCAGCGAACAGCGGGATCTCAGCTGCGAGCCGCTTTGCCGTGACGAACTCCAAGAAGCCAAGTCGCCGAAGCTCCGAATGCAGGGGCACGTTCCGCACCGAATGCTTAATTTTCAAACCCGCCGCGTCGCTTAACCGAATGCAAGTCACGCCGCGAACCTCCACTATATCGCTTACGTTTAGGCGGGCGATCTCTCCACTTCGCATTCCAGTGAAGAGCGCCACAAGGGGAAGCCAGAACCGCCCGTCACGTACCCGCCCCGCGAAGCCTGGGGCATAATCCCCGCTCCTGAAAAGCTGTGCCAACTCCGACACTTCAAAGTGTCGCCGAGGTTCGACTTCCCGCGCTCCTATGGGGGGACTTAAGTCTTTCGCGTGATTTTGCACCACGTGCCCCTCCTTGAAAGCCCAGTTCAGCAATGAGTTGATCTGGATCGCGTAGTCGCCGCATGTCTTCACCGACAGGCGAAGGGGAGGCTCCGGCATTGCGTCTGCCGCCTCAACCACCTGAACAACAGACAAGCCCTTGAAGGCGTTCAGACGGGTGTAGCCGGTAGGAATGCGTGGGAGGATGTGTATCAGCCCGCGCCACTGGTCACGGGTGATCTGAGCGACCACGCGGTCTCGACCAAACCAGTCCTTCAGCAAACGTTCGACCTTCACGAAGGCGATAGAGGACGCAGGCTTCCAGGTCGGCACTTTCGCAGCGCGGTGAGCGCTAAGAAGCTGGTCCATCCCTATACCTCCACCTTCGCTGTCGAAGGCGGGGCTATGATTTGGAGCGGACCCGCTGTTGTGGGGGTTCTCGTCGCGATAGATGGCTCGGCGGAGGTGCTCAATCTGAGCCTGGGCACCGAGTTCGCTCAGAAGGCCGTGGGCAATGGATTGGGGATCGATGCGAACCCCGTGTTCCGTTTCATAGTCCTGAACTGTGGAGCGGCCAAACGCAGTTCGCCAGCCATCCCAGAAATCATCTTGCTCTGTCTCCTCGAAAAAGGCGAGCAAATCCCGGTTCTCTTGAAGCCGTCTAGCCCGGTCTGCTCCTCCTCTTCCCGCAAGAAATTGGCGACCTCTGGAGCGGGAGAGGTCTGGTAGCATCTGCATTCGCTCAACCCGCAACCGGACGAACTGTCGAGCATCCTCTACTGGCAGCTCGGTTATAGTAGTGTGCACCGGGGTGCATTGCCGCCGAGCCTTCTCGATTTCAGCCTGAAAGACCTGAATGGCAGGTGGCGCAAGAAGCGCGGCTTTGTTGCGATCTGAAGTGTTCAGAGACCGTTTAAGCTCAGCCTTTCCAACTAAATCTCTAAGTTCTTTAGGAACCGAAATGCGAACGTAGAAAATACCTCTTCTAAGCAAGATGTAGGAAGGCAATTTCGCTTGCTTCATACATACAATGTACTAGATGTTGTGCCACAACGCAAAATCCCTAACCCTTTCAGGTTAGTGTTTGATCTTGCTCACTACTGGGACAAATGGCGGAGAGGGTGGGATTCGAACCCACGGTACCCGTAAAGGCACGCCGCATTTCGAGTGCGGTACATTCGACCACTCTGCCACCTCTCCGCGGGGCCGTAGGACGCTCGGTCGAAAGCGAGCGGTTTCTCTAATGGGGTCGGGGCCGGGCCGCAAGCGGGCGCGGACGATTTTCCGGATGTGAAGGATCTAGCGCAGGGCTGGCAGGGCGAGGCCGGGGGCCTGGCCGTCGCGCGGGCCGGCGCCGGTGAAGCGAAAGAGCTCGGCCGGGCGGCCTCCGGTGCCAGGGGACAGCCGGCCGGTGGGCTCGACCAGGCCGGTGCGTTCCACGCCGCGGCGGAAGTTTTGCTTGTGCAGGTTCAGGCCGACGACGGCTTCGGCAGCGGCCTGGAGCGCGGACAGGGTGAAGGTCGCCGGCGTCAGTTCGAACAGGACCGGGCGGTACCGCAGCTTGCTGCGCAGGCGGCCCAGGCCGGTGGCGAGGATGCGGCGGTGATCGGAGGCCATCTGGCGGTCGAACAGGTCCAGCGGGGAGGCGTCGTTACGGTCGCGCGCGGCCTCGGCGACCAGACCGGCCTCGTAGAGGAGTTCGTAGCGTTCCAGCACGCGGGTCTCGTCCCAGCGGACGGAGGCGGACGGTGCGAACAGGGCTTCGATCCGGTCGACCCGGCGGGAATCGCCGCCCGCCCAGGTCGTCAAGCTGTTGACGATGTCGTTGGTCAGTTTGGTGGTGGGCGCCCGGCGATCCTCCCACGGGAAGATTTCCAGCGCCGGGGTCCAGCGGGCCCCGGACGGGGCCATGTCCACGGCCTCGGCGGTCAGGGCCAGATAGCCGACCGAGACTTCACGCTGGCGGTCGGGACCGGGGGTGGGGCGCGGCGCGGCGCGGCCTGCGTCGCCGAAGGTGTAGAGCTGTTCGACGAAGCCGAGGCCGAAGCCGGTCTGGGCGGTCACGAACGATCGCAGGGCCCGCTCGAAGGTGCGGTCCCCGGCCGGGTCGAACGGGCCGAACGGCAGGGCCAGTTCACCCTCCGGGGTCTCTGTGGTCAGGATGCAGAGGCGACCCGAGCGCAGCGCCATGACGACGGCGGACAGGCCGATGCGGACCCCGTGCTCGCCGCCCCAGGACATGGCGCTATTCCGTGTGCCAGGCCTCGGCGGCGGGCAGGATGCCCACGGCCTCGGCGAGGATGCGGTAGCGCTCCAGATAGCGCTGCTGGGCGACCGGAGCGGGCAGGGGATCGATGATCAGGTCATAGCCGGGTGGCGGTGAGCCGAAGAAACCGAGGGCCTCCTTCGCGTTGAACCCGGCCAGCTGGGTGGCCTCGAAGAAGGCGCAGGCCTTGTCCGCGCTCTTGATCAGCTTCTTGATCTGGGCTGGCGTCTTGGGCGGCAGGCCGAAGCGGACGTGGATGGCGTCTTCCAGCCGAGCCTCGAACGACTTGTAGCTGACGCCGAGCGCCGCCTTGAAGGGCGAGATCATGTCGCCGATGACGTATTCGGAGGCGTCATGGAGCAGGGCGGCGAGCCGCCATTTGGGCTCCAGACCCGGCTTGATGTGGGCGGCGATCTCCTCGACGACGCAGGAGTGTTGGGCGACGGAGAAGGCGTGCTCGCCGATGGTCTGGCCGTTCCAGCGGGCGACGCGGGCCAGGCCGTGGGCGATATCCTCGATCTCGATGTCGAAGGGCGAGGGATCCAGCAGGTCCAGGCGGCGGCCGGACAACATGCGCTGCCAGGCGCGGGGCGCCGGGGTCCTGGAGGCACGAGGGGAGGGCGGAACGGCCAAGGCGGTGATCCAATCGGCGAACGGCAGGTCAGGTGACCCATCCGGACCGCGGGATCAAGCTTGGGCGCTTTATTCGCCGACGTTCAGCGCGACCAGATCCTTGGCGGAATCGAACACGCCGTCGCTGTCGCGGTCCTTGGCGCGCACCGTGGCGATGACGATCGGACCGCCGACGGGGCCTCGCGCTTCAAAGCCGACCAGCCTCCAGCCCTCGTCGGCGGGCGTCCGATCGGTCAGCATATAGGTGCGGCGCGTGGCCTCGCCGGGGGCGCGGGTGCGGATTTCCGCCGCGTCGTCGTGGGCCTGGACGCTGACGCTCTCGTCGGACGAGCTGATGTCCACCCTCTGGCTGCTGTCGTCCGCGTTGATGGAGAAGCCGCCGAAACGAACGCTGGCCTTGTCGCCGTCGGCGTCGACGCTCATCCCGGGCAGACGGACGCGGGCGCGGTCGCCCTCGGCGTCAATGGCCATGCCGGGAGCGCGGACGTGGGCGCTGTCGGCCGCCGAAGCGGCAGCGTCCGCCTCGACCGCCGCAGCATCAGCGGCCACCGCCGCGACATCGGCCTGGACCCGGGCGTCGTCGGCGGCGGACTGGGCGCGGGCCGCGTCGGCGGATGCGCGGAGCTCGGCGGTCGTGTGCGGCATGTCGGCGGCCAGGGTCGTCTCGAAGCGCTGCAGGACCGCATCGGCGGTCTGGTCCCTCAGGGTGACGAGTTGCAGGGTGACCTCGGCGCCGCGCGGGCCGCTGTAGAGGCAGGTGGCGCCGCCGGCGTGGGCCGTCCCCTTGCGGGTCAGGACGCCGATGGTCTCCGGGCACTGAAGGGTGTCGATGACCTTCAACACCCCCTTGGCGCCGGAATCGGTCGTGGTCGTTGAGATGCGGACGGATTCGCCGTCGCAGGCTGCCGTCATCAGGCTAGCGGTGCAGATGGTGGCGAGAAGCAGTCGCATCAACAGGTTCCTCTTCAGGCCTTCATCTTGAACAGTGGCCGGCACTATTCCAGTGAAATCGCGGTAATCGATCTGACGATATCTGTTCGTCACATGTCAGGAATGGGCCGTATCTCAAGCGCCGGGACGTGAGCCTTCGCGACGATTGAGGAAGGCCAGCCGCTCGAACAGATGCACATCCTGTTCGTTCTTCAGCAGGGCGCCGTGAAGCGGAGGGATCAGCTTGTTGGGGCTGGTCTCGCGCAGGGTCTCGGGCTGGACGTCGTCGACCATCAGCAGCTTCAGCCAGTCCAGCAGTTCGGAGGTCGACGGCTTCTTCTTCAGGCCGGGCGTGTCGCGGATCTCGTAGAAGGTCTTCAACGCCTCGGACACCAGCCGGGGTTTGATGCCAGGGAAGTGCACCGCGATGATCGCCTTCATCGTCTCGTCGTCGGGGAAGCGGATGTAGTGGAAGAAGCAGCGGCGCAGGAAGGCGTCGGGCAGTTCCTTCTCGTTGTTCGAGGTGATGACCACGATCGGCCGGACCTCGGCGCGGATGGTCTCGCCCGTCTCCTGAACGAAGAACTCCATCCGGTCGAGCTCCTGCAACAGGTCGTTGGGGAACTCGATGTCGGCCTTGTCGATCTCGTCGATCAACAGGATCGGGCGGACGGGGGAGGTGAAGGCCTCCCACAGCTTGCCGGGCTTGAGGTAGTTGCGGACGTCGTGGACGCGCTCTTCGCCGAGCTGGGAATCACGCAGTCGGCTGACGGCGTCGTACTCGTAGAGGCCGTTATGGGCCTTGGTGGTCGACTTGATGTGCCATGTGATCAGCGGCGCATTCAGCGCCCTGGCCATCTCGTAGGCCAGGACGGTCTTGCCGGTGCCGGGCTCGCCCTTGATCAGTAAAGGGCGTTCAAGGGCCACGGCGGCGTTAACCGCGATCTTCAGGTCCTGGGTTGCGATATAGTTCGAGGTGCCCTCGAACCGGTCGGTTGGCCGCGACATCGGATGCTCCGTCAGTTCAGATGACGACTAGCCGATGGCGCGGCCGGTTAACAACGATCAGTTTCAGGTGATCCGCTTGGCCGAGACGGGATCGCTGGCCGGGAAGGTCTCCTCGACGCCTTCGTCGAGCAGGGCTTCCTGGCGGTCCTCAGCGTCTCCATGCTTCTCGTTCAACTGGTCGGGCTTCCCGTGCAGACGTTCGGCAGGGCGGGCGTGCGGGGTGTCCGGGTCCTGGTCGGCGTCGCGCGGTCTGCCGGTCAGCGGGGCTGCGTCGGTCATTTCTCGTCTCCTTCAGGGCCATAGCCCAGATCTGCGATGTCGTCGTCGGAGAGGGTTTTGGCTTCCCAGTGGGCGGCGCTGGCCTGGGCGCCCCGGGCGTCTTCCATCAGGCCGACGTAGACCAGTTCGACCTCGCCCTCGCCGGGGTCGTCGGCGCCGAGGTCCAGTTCGTTGATGCGGGTTCCGTCGGCGCCGTATTGGGCGTCGGCTTCCGGATCGACCCCGTCGGCTCCCAGCGTGTCGTCGAGGTCCTGATCGTCCTCATCGAACTCCTCCTCGTCGGCGTCGCCGTCGGCGGTCGTGACGTCGAGGACCTCGGGCATTTCCTCGAAGGTCTTGAACTCGTTGGTGACGCCGCCGGTTTCCGAGGCGTCGTTGTTGTCTTCGTCGAAAGCCTCGGATTGATCGATGTCCGGCATGGTCGCGTCCTTGTTGTGAAGGTTCAACGCCGTGGCTTTGCCGGGCGTTCCGTCGCCGATGTCCGGAGAGGCCGGACGAAATTCAGGGTGACGAAACGGACGAAACGACTAGTCGGGTGTGTAAAATCAGAACCTTGTGACTAGCGGTCTGCCCTGCGGACAGGATTAGCGGAAATGGCGGTTCGGAGAGTGGTGCAGATTGTCAAAGACCCAAGGAGAGAGTGTACGCCCGTTTTGAGGGGCGCCTGCGATAAGGGCTCTAAATAGAGCCGAGTGTTGAAATCGTTGGAGGATTGGGGGGATGTGTTGATGGGTATGGTCGTCTTTTCCTTCTCCCCTTGCGGGAGAAGGTGGCCGCGAAGCGGACGGATGAGCAACTGTGTTCGTCATCGGGTTGCGGTTCTCCATTCGGAGCGGTCGCGGACGATGGCGTTAAGCAGGGTCATGAGCTTGTTGATGAGGGCGACGAGGATGACCTTGCCGGGTTTT
>NZ_JAFCWQ010000048.1:0-5921 GCF_049897665.1 Brevundimonas sp. TWP2-3-4b1
TGTGGATCGGCGTCGAAATCGGACCCCATCGAAAGGCAGCCTAGATGGTTGGATTCACTATATAATAATACGTTGGCGCGTGTGCTGACAGGCGTCTGTCGGGACCCCGTCTCGCCCCGAGATATTGAGCTCATTCAATGTGTTACCTCATATGGGGTGGGGTCCGGCCTTCAACGCCGATCAACAGTTTAGGCAAATGAAGACGCTGCAGAAGTTCAGCTCGGTCCACGCCGCATTCCACAACCACTTCAATCAGCACCGCCACCCTATCAGCAGAAAGACATAAAAAGCCCAACGCTCAGCCGCCCTGGCTGAGTGGCAGACGCTTGCCGCATAGGCATCGCCTCCCCTGCCCGGACTCCCGTCGGTGGAGACGACTTAGCGTTGGACTGACAGCACCCAGCTGTCAGCTGTCAGCTGTCAGCTGTCAGCTGTCAGCTCGGAGAGCTGCTGTTGGAGCAGTTGGGGGGCGTCAACTCGTCCTCGGCCAAAGTTAGATTACTGGGCTAGTTCTAACCGAGCCCGCTTGCGCAGTGATTTCAGATCACCTCGCGCTTTGGAAATTTGCGTCATGCTGAAAGCCACGATGAAGATGGCACTCAGGATCATCACGACCGTCGGCGCCGGGGCGCTGTCGAGGAAAAAACTTAAATAGACACCGGCGAGCGACGCGACGACGGCGATGACGACCGCGACTATCATCATCGGCAGAAACTGACGCGTGACCAGAAACGCGATCGCGCCCGGTGCGATCAGCATGGCGATGGTCAGGATAATGCCGGTTGCCGTCATCGCCCCGACGATCGCGAGCGACAGCAGGCACAGAAGTCCATAGTGCAGCCAGCGCACCGGCAGGCCCAAGGCTCCGGCCTGCTGCGGATCGAAGGCGTACAGCATCAGGTCGCGCCAGCGCAGGCCGATGACGACGACCACGAGAACGGCAATCATCCCACTCAAGATCAGGTCGGAAGCGCCCACGCCCAGCATATTGCCGAATAGAATGTGATCCAGGTGAACGTCGGTTTCGATTGCCGTGTAGAGGACCAGCCCCAGACCGAACATGCCCGAGAACACGACCCCAAGAACCGTGTCCTCCTTGATCCGGCTGTTCTCCTTTAGCCAGCCGGCAAGGAGGGCGCAGATCATGCCGGCCACAAAGGCGCCGACCACGAACGGCACTCCCGCCACATAGGCCAGCACCACGCCGGGCAGCACAGAGTGCGAAACGGCGTCGCCCATAAGCGACCACCCCTTTAGCACCAAGAAACACGACAGCAGCGCCGTCGGCACTGCCGTCAGCACGGCAATGGCGAAGGCGTTCTGCATAAACGGAAACTGGAACGGGCCCGTCAGCATCTCGATCATGACGCGACACCTGCGGTATGAGCGGCTTGTCGTCTGCGACGCGCGGCCAGCAGGCCGTGCTTGGGGGCGAACAGAAAGGCGGTGGCGAAAACCAGGGTCTGCAACACGACGATCACCCCGCCCGTCGCCCCGTCCAGGTAATAGCTTAGGTATGCCCCGACGAAGCTGCAGGTCGCCCCGACAGCGACGGCGATCATGATCAGCCGCGGAAAGCGGTCGGTCAGTAGATAGGCCGTCGCTCCCGGCGTCACGACCATGGCGATGACCAGAAAGGCCCCAACGGTCTGGAGCGCGGCCACGGTGCAGGCGCTAAGCAGGACAAAAAACAGTCCTTTGAGGACCGTCGGGTTCAGGCCGACGGAGCGAGCGTGGTTCTCGTCAAAAAAAGCGACCATCAGATCCTTCCATTTGGCCAGTAGGATGGTTAGGGACAAGCCCGCGATAATAACCAGCTGGATCGTGTCGGCCCGGGTCACCGCCAAGATATTGCCCAACACGATCGTCTGGATGTTCACCGCCGTCGGAGACAGCGACACCATGAACAGCCCCAGGCCGAAGAAGGCCGTAAAAATCAGGCCGATGATTGCGTCCTCTTTGAGCTTGGTGCGCTGGTTCAGGAACAGCATGGTCGCGGACGCCAGCCCACCGGCCAGAAAGGCCCCCAGCGAAAACGGCAGCCCAAGCATGTAAGCGCCGGCCACGCCCGGCACTATCGAATGCGACAGCGCGTCTCCCATCAGCGACCATCCCTTCAGCATCAGATAGGCCGACAAGAAGGCGCAGACGCCCCCGACCAAGGCACTGACGAACATGGCGTTGATCATATAGCCATAGCCGAACGGCTCGATCAGGGTCGCGATCACGGGACCGTTTCCGGGCTCGGCTCGGGGGTGCGCTCGGAACCGACTGGCCCTGGCTTGCCATAGACGATGAACGGTCTTTCGTCGTCGGTCAGCACCCCGATTGCCCGACGCCCGGAACCCAACGCCGCGTCGCCCAGGATGACGTGGCGCAACACCCCGCCGAACGCCTTTTCCAGATTGGCCTGGGTGAAAACCTCTTCGGTCGGGCCCGCGGCAATTACGGTCCGGTTGAGCAGGACGGCGTGGTCGCAGAACTCCGGCACCGTCCCCAGATTGTGTGTCGAAACCAGCAGCACCCGGCCCTCGTCGCGCAGACCCCGCAACAGATCGGTGATGGCGTCCTCGGTCTTGACGTCCACGCCGGTGAACGGCTCGTCCAGCAGGATGACCCGTCCGTCCTGGGCCAGGGCGCGGGCCAGGAAGACCCGCTTCTTCTGGCCGCCCGACAGTTCGCCGATCTGGCGTTTGCGATAATCGCTCATGCCGACCCGCTCCAACGCCACATCGACGGCCGCGCGGTCGGCGGCGGTGGTCATCCGCAGCCAGTTCATCCGGCCATAGCGGCCCATCAACACCACGTCCTCGACCAGGACGGGGAAGTTCCAGTCGACATCCTCGCTTTGGGGCACATAGGCGACCAGGCTCTTCTTTAGCGCCGCCTTGACCGCCAGGCCCAACACCGAAACCGTTCCGCCCGTGACCGGCACGAACCCCATGATGGCCTTGAACAGGGTCGACTTGCCGCTGCCGTTGACGCCGACCAAGGCGGTGATGCTGCCGGCCGGCACGACGAAAGATGCGTCTGACAGCGCCGTGTGGCCGTTCCGGTAGGTCACCGTCGCGGAGCGGATATCCAGGCCGGCGGCGTCTGTCGTATCCCTCACGCCGACAACCCCGTCGCGATCGTTTCAGAGGTCACGCGCAGCAGGTCCAGATAGGTCGGCACCGGTCCATCCGCCTCACTGAGTGAGTCCACGTACAGCACCCCGCCATAGGCCGCGCCGGTCTCGCGAGCGACCTGTCTAGCCGGGTCGGCCGAGATGGTGCTTTCGCTGAACACGGCCGGGATGCGATTGGCGCGGACGATGTCGATGACTTTGCGAACCTGTTGCGGCGTGCCCTGCTGATCGGCGTTGATTGGCCACAGATAGACCTCACGAAGCCCGAAATCGCGCGCCAGATAGCTGAAGGCGCCCTCGCTGGTCACCAGCCATCGACGCTCCGGCGGAATGACGGCCAGCCGCTGGCGGATGGGCGCGACCACGGCCGCGATCCGCGCCTTATAAGCCTCGGCATTGGCTTGGTAGGTCCCGGCATTCGGAGCGTCGTAGCGGGTGAAGGCACCGGCGATATTGTCGACATAGACCTGGGCGGCGGTCGGCGACATCCAGGCATGGGGATTGGGCCGACCGCTATACGGGCCTTCGCCGATCCCCATCGGCTCCAAGCCGTCGGTCAGAGTGACGCCCGGCACGTCGCGTAGATTGCCAAAGAACTGCTCGAACCACAGTTCCAGGTTCAGGCCGTTCCAAAGGATCAGGTCGGCGTCTTGGGCCTTCAGCAGGTCGCCGGGCGTGGGCTGATAGTTGTGAATCTCGGCCCCGGCGCGGGTGATGGACTCGACCGTGATCCGGTCGCCGGCCACGTTGCGGGCCATGTCGGCGAGGATGGTGAAGGTCGTCACCGCCTTGAAGCCGCCCCCCGCTCCGGCGCTATCTGGCGCCGAGCAGGCCGACATTCCGGCCAACGCGAATGCGCCGCCTGCGAGCGCAAGAACGCCCCTGCGGCTCTGGGTGATTTGGGGCCGGATTTCCGAGATCAAGGTCGTCTCCCCTACGCTTGCCTAACGGTGGAATACGTCCGACTCGCACAAAAGTTGCCTGATGCTAAATATTTTAGTCGAGGCTGAAAATTTGTTTGGAGATTGTTGATCGGGGCCTCACCTCTCGGTGCGAGCGTTCGCGCCATCTTCGCTTGCGCACCCATCTGTCGAGGTGACCGCGTGATGCGTATCTCTACTATTTTGTCTTATATTCAATGTTCTAGGGGCTTCGTATTCGCGGTCTCAATGGTCGCGTCGTCCACCGTCATGGCGCAGGAGCCCGACAAGTCCCGATACACCCTGACCAACCCGACCCCGCACGAGCTGATGCGCGAGCTGTCCACCGACCGGCCTGACAAGACTGAAAGCGCCTATACGGTCGATGCCGGACATTTCCAATTCGAGATGGATTTCGCGACCTTCACGACCGACCGGGATGAAGACACCGACCTCCGAACTGAAACTCTGAACCTCAGCCCGATCAACCTGAAAGTGGGGCTAACCAACAGCACCGATCTGCAGATCGTGATCGATTCCTACATCCGCCGGACGGTGATCGACCGGGTGTCCGGGACGCGATCGACGGCCGAGGGGTTCGGTGACGTCACCGTTCGGTTGAAGCACAATCTGTGGGGCAATGATGGCGGCCGAACGGCTTTGGCTCTGATGCCGTTCGTCAAGACGCCGACTAACACAAACGGCCTAGGCAATGATGCGGTGGAGTTCGGGCTGATCGTCCCCCTTGCGATCGCAGTGTCCGATCGCGTCGGCATCGGGCTGATGACCGAGATCGACATGCTGGAGGATGCGGACGGCAGCGGCCTATCGCCATCGTTCGTGAACTTGGCGACCGTCGGTTTTGCCCTGACCGACCGCGTTGGAATTTACGCCGAAGTATTCACGGAACGTAGTTCCGAGGGCGGTGCCACGTGGGTGGTCACCTTCGACGTCGGCGTCACCTACGCCTTGACCGACAGCATTCAATTGGATGCAGGTGTTAACTTGGGCGTCACAGACGCGGCTGACGATATCGCCCTTTTTGCCGGATTGTCACGAAGATTCTAGGCGGTCCTAGTCAATCATATGGCAATCGGGCGACGAGATGAGAACGGGCACGTGAGGAGGCGTTGTCAGGATAGCCGCGCCGGGTCGAGGAGCGTCCTACCCTGCCGGAATCAGGCGACCGCAGTCGCCCATCCGGCATCGGCTTCGGCGCGATAGCGGCGAAGGGTTGGATCTGTCGATCAAATGACGCTGGGTGTTGAAGGTGTTGTAGATCGCCGCGTGGGTGGTGAGGAATCTCTGTGCTGAAGCCTGCGATTTGAACCGCTACTGTTGCCGTTCTCGTCGTCGGATCGGGAGGTGGGAATTCTCGACGCGGTTGTTTTCCCGCAGCCGAACCGGCCGGTGCAGAGGTGTTGTCAAGTAAAAGCCACACTTGGTGCCGTTGGTTGAATACTATGCCCAAGCGGCGAGTTGGGCAGGTCTGTTGATCGACCACCCTCTGCTGAATTTCTTCGTTTTTTTGCCCGATCGGTGTCCCTGAAATAGGCCTGAGTAGAAGCTGCGAATCTCATCCTGACAACATCCGTCGAACGACGACGCTGAATCTAGTTTGCAGGGAGGGAGTGTGTTCGCCAGGCTCTCAGCTTAGGGCCATCCGTAGGCGACCAAACGACCAGTCCTGGGCCTCCCTGGCGTCACGCACGACGTCGGCCATCGAGAAGAACTCGTGCACCGAGCCTTCCCAGCTCCGGCGTTCGACCCGAACCCCAGCCGAGCGCAGCGCGGTCTCGAGCGTCGCGCCGTCGTCCCGCAGGGGGTCGATGTCGGCGTTGACGATGGTGACGGGAGCGAGGCCACGCAGATTG
>NZ_JAFCWQ010000049.1:0-5762 GCF_049897665.1 Brevundimonas sp. TWP2-3-4b1
AACCGCTTCGTCGTCGATCACAA
The DNA here is from genome assembly GCF_049897665.1 of Brevundimonas sp. TWP2-3-4b1. Taxonomy (NCBI): domain Bacteria; kingdom Pseudomonadati; phylum Pseudomonadota; class Alphaproteobacteria; order Caulobacterales; family Caulobacteraceae; genus Brevundimonas; species Brevundimonas sp. TWP2-3-4b1. The sequence goes on from NZ_JAFCWQ010000049.1 coordinate 24, forward strand.
TCAGCAGCCCAAACCCTTCGTCTGGACCGCCGATCCAGACAAAATCATCGCCGCCGCTAACCGCGGGCACCAAGTGATGGAATCAATCCACTAGGAGCGGTGCAAGTCGTCGCGGTGCCCAAGTTCAGCTCCAGCTTTTCACAAAGGTCGACTCTTAGCGCGCGAGAGTCTTCACCAGCGGTGGGCAAATAATAGACGCGTACACCGCCATATTCCGAACGTGACAATGTATTCATCAAATCATCAGGATGATCAACGAGGGGGCGCGCCTTCCCCGATCTCGGATCCATAATATGAACTGCTTTCGCGGAGATCTCGGAGATTTCATCCCCAGCTTGGATAGAAGACAGTTTAATTCCCTTTTGCCAAATATGAAGGCGGTTTGGATCACATCCTGCTTCGAGTGCTATCTCTTCAAGTGACGCGCGGAGCGCCACGTGCTTCGCGTTTGTATTCGCTCGAGCGCTTGGTCCTATTCCTTCCCAACCAGCAACCAACTTGGGCGGGCATCGGTTGATAATTCCGTCCAAGTGATCAATCAATATTTAATCAGAAGAGTTTTTCCGTATTTCTCTAAAACAACCTACCACATGCTGGTCGTCAAACTTACTCCATTCGCCATTGGCGATCATGGAAATCATAGCCTTCGCTGAGCAAGAAAACTGATTCTGCGATAGGCAAGCTTTCAGACCGGTGACCAAGCTCCACTCCAAGCCAGACGCTGTTTTTTGAAAGGGAACTTGCACGTAGTCATAGTAGCGCGACACTAGAAGGTGATCAGCGGCTCGCATCGCTTTATGGCTGAAGCAGAACTGTCCAGAGCTATCCAACATAGCGCTTGCTGCGATAAACCGAATATCAACTGAGCCATAGGGCGCTCCGCTAAAATGAGCGGTCCGTCGCAGATAGTCGAGTCGATCACAGTCAAGGTCTGAGCTTATTATTGGCAGCAGGTTATTATCGGGGCCGGGTTGGAACACCTTCTCCAAAAGAGAGATGTCAAAGCTGTTTCTTTGAAAAACATCTTTGAGCTCTGCGTCGTGGGCAATGATCTGCGCGCTAAGTGTTTCATGGTCAAAGTGTGTAGGCAGGGGGGCGGATGAGGTCTCGTCAGCGCCCTCCGACGAATCTGAGGTGTTTGAGACTCCAGCAACGCCAGACTCAGAAAGCAACGAGGCAGCATAGAAATCTGCCACTACATGCTCGGTTGCATGAGAGAAGGGGTAGTGGCCAATATCGTGTAGCAGAGCCGCTAAGCGAACCGATTGAACAGTATCATCATCGATCGCATTGTCCGACGCGATTAGGGCGTCCAACATTATCCCAGCATTGTGAAGCGCGCCCAACGAGTGCGAAAATCTAGAGTAGTTCGCGCCAGGAAATACGAGGTGAGCTAGGCCGAGCTGCCTTACATTATGCAGGCGTTGAAAAACACGCGTTGATGTTACGTCTGATTCGAGTCGGCTGAGAGAAATAGCGCCGTGAACCGGATCGGTTACGCGCTTGTGGTGGAATCTCGTCACGCCTAAATCTATACCAAGCCGAACTGGCGGAGATGGTCAAAGCCCTGTTTGCTATATGCAATCAAGTGCGGTTTTGACGATCGCAACGTTACATCGGCTTCGGCTTCCGACTTCCTACTAATTTTAGTTAGGTAGTGAAGAGACGCCAATAATTCGTACCAGTGATGAACTGACAAGTTTACGTCAACAGGCTTTCGAAGCAGCCCCTGAACTTTGTTAAGCGCCTGCTTGGATGGAGTGTTCAGCTCAACGTCCGGCTTATCGCCAGCGGCGATTAAGTCTGCAAGTTGATATTAGTCTTGCGTCAGTGACGTCGAATAGGGTCTACGGAGATACCAGCTGTAATGGTACCCAAGATTAAGGCCCAATGCTTGCGTGAGATATACAGCCTTCTGCAAACGAAGACGTTCCGAGACGCTGGAGATATCCGAAGTCTCTCCAAGCTCGTTCAACACGAGCTTTAGTGCAGCAAGTCGCGCATCCATACTGCGTCCTCCATGTGGGGGCGTGTTCGATATATGTTCGCGTTCCGTGGCGCAAGCCTCGCTCTAAGGCGATTTTCCGAGTCTGACTACACTACCGTCGCGTGAAATCGTTACGGCTTTGATATCGTTAGTGCGCCTCGTCCCAGTTCTTCGCCGCCCTCGCCTCCACCACCAGCGGCACGGTCAGGGCCACCGCGGGCTCCGCCGCGCCCTCCATCACCCGGCGGATGACGGGGATGGCGGTCTCGGCCAGTTCGTCGGGGCATTCGAAGACCAGTTCGTCGTGGACCTGGAGCAGCATCTTCACCTCCCCCAGGCCGGCCGCCTCCAGGGCCGCCGGCATACGGATCATGGCGCGGCGGATGATGTCAGCGGCGGCGCCCTGGATGGGGGCGTTGATGGCGGCGCGCTCGCCGAACTGGCGTTCGGCGCCCGACTTGGAATGGATGGCCGGGATGTGGATGCGGCGGCCGAAGACGGTGGAGACGAAGCCCGCCTGGCGGACCTCGGCCTTCGTCGCGTCCATATAGGTGCGGATGCCGGGGAAGCGTTCGAAATAGGTCTTGATATAGGCGCCGGCCTCGCCCTGGTCGATGTTCAGCTGGGCGGCCAGGCCGAAGGCCGAGATGCCGTAGACGATGCCGAAATTGATGGCCTTGGCGCGGCGGCGGGTCTCGGGGTCCATCTGGTCGACGGGGACGCCGAACATCTCGGAGGCCGTGGCCGTGTGGATGTCGATCCCGGCCTTGAAGGCGCGTTTCAGCTCGGGGATGTCGCCGATATGGGCCAGCAGCCGCAGCTCGATCTGGGAATAGTCGGCGCTGATCAGGACATGGCCGTCGCGGGCGATGAAGGCCTGGCGGATCTGGCGGCCCGTCTCGGTGCGGATCGGGATGTTCTGCAGGTTGGGGTCGGAGGAGGCGAGGCGGCCGGTGGTGGCGGCGGCCAGCTGGTAGGAGGTGTGGACCCGGTCGGTGGCCTCGTCCATGGCCGCGACCAGGGCGTCGGTATAGGTGCCCTTGAGCTTGCTGAGCTGGCGCCAGTCGAGGATGGCGCGCGGCAGGGGGTGGGTCTCGGCCAGGGTCTCCAGCGTCGCGGCGCCGGTCTCCCACTGGCCCGAGGCGGTCTTCTTGCCGCCGCTCAGGTTGAGCTCGCCGAACAGCAGCTCGCCGATCTGTTTGGGGCTCGAGATCGCGAAGGGGCGGCCGGCGATCTCGTGGGCCTGGGTCTCCAGCTCGGCCATGCGCAGGCCGAACTCCGACGACAGGCGGCGCAGGCGGGCGGGGTCGACGCGGATGCCCTCCAGCTCCATGTCGGCCAGCACCGGCGGCATGCCGCGCTCCAGGGTCTCATAGACGGTCGCCAGCCCCTCGGCCGCCAGTCGGGGCTTGAGCAGGCGCCACAGCCGCAGCGTCACATCGGCGTCCTCGGCGGCGTAGCATGTCGCCGGTTTCAGCTCGACGTGCTTGAACGACTTCTGCGCCTTGCCGGTCCCCGCCACCGATTTGAACGGGATCGGGTCATGGCCCAGATGCAGCCTTGAGAGCTCATCCATCCCGTGCCCGTGCAGCCCGCCCTCGAGGACGTAGCTGATCAGCATGGTGTCATCGATCGGCGCGACCCGGATCCCCCGCCGAGCCATGACCGCCAGATCGTATTTCCCGTTCTGCACGACCTTGAGGACGGAGCGGTCCTCAAGAATGATCTTCATCCGGGCCAGAACAGCGGCCTTGTCCAGCTGATCCAGCGGCGGCCTCGTCTCGATCGCGTCCCCGAAATCCAGCCCGCCCCCGCCCGCGACCGGCTCGTGCTCATGGGTCAGGGGCACATAGCAGGCGTCGTTCGGCCCGATCGCCAGGCTGATGCCGCACAGCCCCGCATGGGTCGCCGACAGGGCGTCGGTCTCGGTGTCGAAGCCCACGACCCCCGCCTCGGTCGCGCGGGCGAGGAAGGCGTCGAGCGCCTCCAGGGTCTGGATGCAACGGTAGGCCTCATGGTCCACCGCCTGTTTCTCGACCCCCTCCGGAATGGCCTGGGGCGCATAGCGGGGCGAGATGACCGGGGCGGTCAGGGGCGCGGGCCGGGCGGGCGCGAAGGCCGACCCGTCGTGTCCCTCAAGCCTGCCGTCGCCGACCCGGCGCAGCAGCCCCCGGAACTCCATCGTCTCCAGGAAGGCGGCCAGGGTCGCGGGATCGGGATCGCGCACCTTGAAGTCGTCGATCGGCTCGGGCGCAGGGGCGTCGCAGGTCAGGGTGACTAGCTGGCGGCTGAGCAGGATCTGGTCCCTGAAATTGATCAGGGTCTCGCGCCGCCTGGGCTGTTTGATCTCCCCGGCCCGCTCCAGCAGGGTGTCGAGATCGCCGTATTCGTCCAGCAGCTGGGCGGCGGTCTTGGGGCCGATGCCCGGGGCGCCCGGGACGTTGTCGACGCTGTCGCCGATCAGGGCCTGCAGGTCGATCATCTTGTCCGGCGTGACGCCGAACTTCTCCATCACCGCCTCCTCGGCCAGGCGGCGATCCTTCATCGGGTCCCACATCACGACCGAGGGCCCGATCAGCTGCATCAGGTCCTTGTCGGACGAGACGATGACGCACTCGCCGCCGGCGTCGCGCACCTTGCAGGCATAGGTGGCGATCAGGTCGTCGGCCTCGTAGCCCGGCAGTTCGACGCAGTGGACCCCGAACGCCGCCGTCGCCTCGCGCACCAGCGGGAACTGGGGAATCAGGTCCTCGGGCGGGGCCGAACGGTTGGCCTTGTACTGGTCGTAGAGGGTGTTGCGGAAGGTCTTGTCGGAGTGATCGAAGATGGCGGCGAGGTGGGTCGGCCCATCGGCGCCCTTCATGTCCTTGAGCAGCTTCCACAGCATGTTGCAGTAGCCCTGGACCGCGCCCACCGGCAGGCCGTCGGACTTGCGCGTCAGGGGCGGCAGGGCGTGGTAGGCGCGGAAGATGTAGGCCGAGGCGTCGATCAGCCACAGCCGGACGGCGGGCCCGTCCTGCGTCAACGGGCGGTCGGTCAGGGGTTCTGTGGATTCGGGCGCGAGATCGGCATCGGACATGGCGCGAACATAGGCGGCGCGACCCGGCGCGTCACGATCCGAAACCGTCAGACACCGCCAGCTTGACCGTAAGGTCGGAAGGGCGTCGGGTGCGCCTGAACGGACGAGGAGGCGGGTCGTGAAGGTCAAGGGGTTCGTAGCGGTGGCGCTGGCCTATCCGGCGGCGGCGATTGCGGCAGGGTTCGTTGTGATGACCGGCTTCATTTTCGTGGCGGTCTTGAGCACCCTGACCAATGGCATGGCGGCGAGCGAGATCGGACGCGGTCTCTGGATCGCACCGGTGGCCTGGATCTACGCCATGGTCGTCTATCTGGTCGGCCTTCTGGTTATCGGCACGCCTGTCTGGCTGATCATGGCGCGGCAGAGCCGGGACACACGCCACCATGCCGTGCTGGCAGGGGCGATCCTGTCGGCGCTGGCGGGCGCGATTATCCTGTTCCTGCTCGGTGAACCTCCCGTGGCGTGGGAGCCCTGGGCCTTCGCCGCCTCCCTGGCCATTCCCGGAGCTGTGGCGGGATGGACCCTGCACCGCGTGGCCTACGGCAAGGCCGCCGCCTAGGTGGTGTGGACAAAGTGTCTGATCCACAGTCGGATGGATGCGACGACGACGAAGCCGAGGAAGCTGTCGGCGGTCTTGTCGTATCGGGTAGCCAGTCGTCGGCTGTGTTTGAGC
>NZ_JAFCWQ010000050.1:2500-5485 GCF_049897665.1 Brevundimonas sp. TWP2-3-4b1
GTGAAAGCCCCGTAGGCGTCAAATAGCAAGAGACTCGAGTAGGGCGGGACACGTGAAATCCTGTCTGAACATGGGGGGACCACCCTCCAAGCCTAAGTACTCCTCTACGACCGATAGTGAACAAGTACCGTGAGGGAAAGGTGAAAAGCACCCCGACAAGGGGAGTGAAACAGATCCTGAAATCGGAAGCCTACAAGCAGTCGGAGCCCCCAAGCGGGGTGACGGCGTACCTTTTGTATAATGGGTCAGCGACTTCATGTGTCGAGCAAGCTTAAGCCGTTAGGTGTAGGCGCAGCGAAAGCGAGTCTGAATAGGGCGCTAAGTTCGACGTATGACGACCCGAAACTAGGTGATCTATCCATGAGCAGGATGAAGGTAAGGTAACACTTACTGGAGGTCCGAACCCGTGAATGTTGAAAAATTCTGGGATGACTTGTGGATAGGGGTGAAAGGCCAATCAAACCTAGACATAGCTGGTTCTCCGCGAAATCTATTTAGGTAGAGCGTCCGACGAATTCCTCAGGGGGTAGAGCACTGGATGGTTGCGGGCTGCGCGAGTGGTACCAATACTAACCAAACTCCGAATACCTGAGAGAACTATCGGGCAGACACACGGCGGGTGCTAACGTCCGTCGTGAAAAGGGAAACAACCCTAACCATCATCTAAGGCCCCCAAGTCATGGCTAAGTGGGAAACGATGTGGGATTGCTTTGACAATCAGGAGGTTGGCTTAGAAGCAGCCATCCTTTAAAGAAAGCGTAACAGCTCACTGATCAAGCGATCCTGCGCGGAAAATGTAACGGGGCTCAAGCCATGCGCCGAAGATATGGGTTCGCGTAAGCGAGCGGTAGCGGAGCGTTCCGTAAGCCGGTGAAGGTCAGGCGTGAGCCTGGCTGGAGGTATCGGAAGTGAGAATGCTGACATGAGTAACGATAAGGAGTGTGAGAGACACTCCCGCCGAAAGACCAAGGGTTCCTGCGTAAAGCTAATCTGCGCAGGGTTAGTCGGCCCCTAAGGCGAGGCTGAAAAGCGTAGTCGATGGGAAGCAGGTAAATATTCCTGCACCAGCCAGAAGTGACGGATGGCGTAACTTGTCAGGGCTTACTGGATTGTCCTGGCAGGGAAGTTGTCCCTGGAAATAACTCTGGCAGAGACCGTACCCGAAACCGACACAGGTGGTCAGGTAGAGCATACCAAGGCGCTTGAGAGAACTGTGCTGAAGGAACTCGGCAAATTGCACGCGTAACTTCGGAATAAGCGTGACTCTGCTTAGGGCAACCTTTGCAGAGTGGCACAAGCCAGGGGGTAGCGACTGTTTAGCAAAAACACAGGGCTCTGCGAAGCAGCAATGCGACGTATAGGGTCTGACGCCTGCCCGGTGCCTGAAGGTTAAAGGGAGTTGTGAAAGCGACGAACTGAAGCCCAGGTAAACGGCGGCCGTAACTATAACGGTCCTAAGGTAGCGAAATTCCTTGTCGGGTAAGTTCCGACCTGCACGAATGGCGTAACGACTTCCCCACTGTCTCCAGCACAGGCTCAGTGAAATTGAATTCCCCGTGAAGATGCGGGGTTCCCGCGGTCAGACGGAAAGACCCTATGAACCTTTACTATAGCTTCGCCTTGGCGTTAGCGACCGTATGTGTAGGATAGGTGGGAGGCTATGAAACCGGGGCGCCAGCTCTGGTGGAGCCATCCTTGAAATACCACCCTTACTGTCGTTGACGTCTAACCGAGGACCGTTATCCGGTCCCGGGACATGGCGTGGTGGGTAGTTTGACTGGGGCGGTCGCCTCCTAAAGTGTAACGGAGGCGCGCGATGGTGGGCTCAGACCGGTCGGAAATCGGTCGTCGAGTGCAATGGCATAAGCCCGCCTGACTGCGAGACTGACAAGTCGAGCAGAGACGAAAGTCGGCCATAGTGATCCGGTGGTCCCGCGTGGAAGGGCCATCGCTCAACGGATAAAAGGTACTCTAGGGATAACAGGCTGATTTTGCCCAAGAGTCCATATCGACGGCAAAGTTTGGCACCTCGATGTCGGCTCATCACATCCTGGGGCTGGAGCAGGTCCCAAGGGTTCGGCTGTTCGCCGATTAAAGTGGTACGTGAGCTGGGTTCAGAACGTCGTGAGACAGTTTGGTCCCTATCTGCCGTGGGTGTTCGAAGCTTGAGAGGATCTGTCCCTAGTACGAGAGGACCGGGATGGACATACCTCTGGTGGACCTGTCATGACGCCAGTTGTGCAGCAGGGTAGCTAAGTATGGAATAGATAACCGCTGAAAGCATCTAAGCGGGAAACTAACCTCAAAACAAGGCTTCGCTGAGGATCGTGGAAGACTACCACGTTGATAGGCCAGGTGTGGAAGCGCGGCGACGCGTGAAGCTTACTGGTACTAATAATCCGATCGGCTTGATCGTTTCTCAGCAAAACTCATTCGATTTTTCGAATACGACAATGTCTTCTCGTCACAATCTACATATCCGCTTGGTTGACCTGGTGGTTATGTCGGAGGTTCCCCACCCGATCCCATCCCGAACTCGGTCGTTAAGCCCTCCAGAGCCAATGGTACTATGTCTCAAGGCATGGGAGAGTAGGTCGCCGCCGGGTCTACCAAGCGGATATGTGGATTGTGACGTCTGTTCCGGGCTGACGCGCTTTGCGCGACTTGAGCCCGGGTCTTCTCGAACTTCTTCCTTCACAACGCCGCTCTTGCCGCGGGATGGAGCAGCCCGGTAGCTCGTCAGGCTCATAACCTGAAGGTCGCAGGTTCAAATCCTGCTCCCGCACCCAAGATCTCAAAGCCCCGCCGGTTCGCCGCGGGGCTTTTTGCTGTCCGAACCGCCGCTCCGACGCCTCCGAAGCCTTAGCCACGCTCATCTCGCGCGCGGAAATCGCCCGGACGCAGGCCGTGACGCCGGAACTTGTCGTAGAGGGTCTTGCGGGGAATCCGCAGGGCGTCGGTCATGGCGACGATGTCGCCCGCGTG
>NZ_JAFCWQ010000051.1:0-4968 GCF_049897665.1 Brevundimonas sp. TWP2-3-4b1
CCGGGTCGATCTCCAGAGCCTCGGCGATCTTCACCAGGAACTTAAGCGAGGGGTTTTCCTCGGCCCGTTCGACCCCGGCGACGTAGCGCATCGCCACGCCCGCTTCATGGGCAAGCTGTTCCTGGGTCAGGCCCTTGGCCTTCCTGTGGCGGCGAATGTTCGCCCCGACGATCGCCTCCCAATTCATCCCCGCATCAGGGAGCGATAGGCAAGATAGCTCTAGGAGCTATCTTGCCTATTTCGTTTACGATTGGCAGGCAAAATAGACCCTATCGAAAACCGGAGGCGTCTATGTCCAATCAGTTCTTCTGCACGTCCTGCGGGGATGTCGGGAAGCCTCGGGTCCGTAATCGCGGAAGCAGTGCTGTCGAGATCATCCTGTGGCTCTGCTTCATCGTCCCCGGCTTCTTTTACACCGTGTGGCGGATGGGCCGGAAAGACCGATCCTGCCGAACCTGCAACGCCGTGACCGTGATTCCGGCGGATTCGCCGATGGCGCGCCACTACATGGCCACGCCCTCCCCGGCCGTCGCCCGCACCGGCTTCGGCGCCCGATAGGGCGCGTCTCGACTGTTGATAGGTAAGAACGAAGGGGCGATGACCTCAGTCGGTCCATTGCCCGCTGCCTCTATCTTGTCGTCAGGCGGCTTCCACCATTTCGCCACCGGCGGCGGCGCAATACCGCTTCACCGTGGCCTCTGACGTTCCGAACTTGACGGCCGTGGCCTTAATGCTCGCGCCGTGATGCCGACGCCATGCGACCACGGCGGCAGCGTCGGCGGCTTGGGGACGCCCCAGGCTGACCTTGCCGTGCTGGGTCCGTCCCGTTGCGGCGAGGGAGGCGCGCGCGGCGGCGCGGCCGGAATCGCATCGATCCTTGATCCTCGCCTTTTCCATGTCGGCGATCTGCGCCAGCACGGCCAGGACCAGTTCACCGATCGGCCCGGCGATCGGCCCTATGCCGCGCACGTCAACCGTCACGTTGGCCTTCACCAGGCGCCGCACGGTGCCCTGGACGTCCAGGGCGTCGCGCCCAAGCCGATCGACCGCATAGACGTGAACGGTGTCGCCGGATCGGACGTTGGCCAAGAGGGCGGCGAAGCCGGGGCGTTCCGCCGCCATGACCCCGCCGGACACGCCCTCGTCCAGAAACTCCTTATCGAAGGCGTCGCCCATTGCGTGGCGCTGTGACTCGACGCTCTGTTCTCCGGTGGAGACCCGGAAGTAGGCGATACGCATGATCCTAGCTCACAAGTTAGGGTAGCTGATACCCCGGCTCATAAGGCGGCTCATAAATCGAGTCAATTCTATCTTTTGCGCCACGCGCACAACTTTCAACTTGTGCGCTGGTGGTGAAGCGTGGGCCTGACGATGACTTAGCCTCTTGGTGTAGTGATCGAGTCTTGTGCGGGATATTCTGGAGGCGGCGTTGGCAGATAGGGCATCCAAGTGGACATCCTTCGCGTGGGCAATTCCCATGCGCGAAATTGAGGAAGACGCGCCGGTGTCGCACGACATGATCGCTTACGGCCTACGCAGTCCTGAGCCCGTTCCGAAGGAGGTGCGCGAGTATCTGGCTCAGGTCATGGAGGGCCAGGGAAAGCCGCGCCGATCCTCCGTCAGAAACTGGTTTGACCGGGAGGTGACGCGCGACCTGGTTTTGCTGACCCATCAGATTTGCAAGGCAAGCGCTATTGCAGACCCTGAGCCCGGAAAGGGGCAAACGAGGGCTTTCACCGCGTTGAAGAGGACCCAAGAAATGTTGGCGGCCCATAGGCTTCACATGTCCATGGACGCCATCAGAGACGTCCTCCTGGAGCGAAAGGGTTGGGAGAAGCCGGTGTAACGAACCCCGACTTGTTTACACGATGCAGGGCGGGCGCGGCCCTCTATCCCCAGTGACATCACCCCTTTTTAGGAAACCCGATGTCCCGCCACGACCCCGCAATCTCCCTCTCCAAGCTGGTCCAACTCGCCGCATACGCCGGGCCGATCACCGCGACCCAGCGCCACTTCGGCCCGCAAGAATGCGCCGCCAACATCAACGGCGTGACCAGCGTTAGCAAACGATCGGTCGTCAACGAGGCGTTTGAGCGCCTGTTCGAGACCGCTGCCCACACCGGCGTGTCGCTGCTGCCGATCATGCAGATGTTCTCGAACCGCGTCGTCCACAACTACCCCGACGTGACGGTGGGCGACGTCCTGGAGCGTTGCACCGGCGACTGGCGCCAGCGCCTGGTTTCCTAGCGCTCGCCGCTAGGTTCCACGCCCCCGAAACCGCCGCGTTTCCACCCCACCCCAGCCAGATGGGGTGGAAGCGTCAAAGTCGTCCCCTCGTCAACGCTCCCCTTAAAATGCTTCATCATCAAGTTGGCCGCCGGGCATCGTCCGGCGCCGCGCCGTCGCCCGATCCCGTCCCATCGTTCAGCGCTAACCGCCCCCTTCCGGTGGCGCTGGCCATGGCGACGCTGGGGGTCCGCATCTTTCCGACCTACGGCTTCAACAGCGCCCGGACGGACTCAGGCCTCGAATGCCAGTGCCTGAAGGGCAAGCGGTGGAAAGCGCGCCAGACCGGCGCCGAGGCTACGCCTTGCGCCAAGAACCCCGGCAAGCATCCCCGCATCCTGGACTGGCCCGAACTGGCGACGACCGACGCCGATACAATCATCAACTGGACCCTTCCGGGACGGGGCGGATGGGCCAGGACGAACCTCAGCGCTTTGACCGGTCGCGCCAGCGGCGTCTGGGTTCTGGACCTGGACGGTGATCTGGGTTTCGCCAGCCTGGCCCAGCTTGAGGCTGAACACGGCGCCTTGCCGCCGACGTGGCGGACCCGGAGCGGTAGCGGTCATGGCCGCCACTACTGGTTCGCCCATCCCAACGACGGACCCGAGGTGCGCGGGAGCCAGGGCGGGATGGCGGCGGGCGTGGATGTCCGGGGCTTCCACGGCCACATCCTCCTGCCGGGCAGCCTTCACCGTTCCGGTGGTCGCTATCAGTGGGAGGAAGGGTTCGCGCCCGATGAAGTCCCGCTGGCGGCGGCGCCCGAGGCCTGGCTGCGCCTGGCCCTGGACGCCAACAAGAAGACCCGCACTGGCGACGCAGACGATCGCCCCACCACAACCCGTCGCATGTCGCCGCCCACGACGGGTCGCCCCTCCGATCACACCCGTTGTCTGGTCATCGGCGACGGCGAAAACCGGGGCGGTTTCCACGGCCCGATCAACGGCCTGCTGGTCAAGTTTTTCGGCCGCTTCGGCGGCGACGCCGACACCAACGGCATGATCGCCGCGCTCCGCCAAGCCATCCGCGACGCCCCCGCCGACAACCACCAACCCCACGAAATCGAGCGCTATCTCTCCGACGAATACCTCAACGAGGCCTGCGATAGCGCGCGGGCCTACATCAACAGCAAGGACTGAAATTGACCGACAACCCCGACACCTCCGGCTCCCAGGACGCCTTCCTGGCCACCATCGCCGCCAATGAAATCATCGAACAAACGGTCTTCACCAATGAAGACCAGATGATCGATCACCTGAACACCCTCGGGGCCGTGCTCCTGAAGGGCAACGACCTCCGCATCGTCATCTGGGGACGCGACGGCCAGCCGATCTTCCTGAAGGAGTCGCAGGCCAAGACCTGGCTGGCCAAGTATCGTCTGGAGGTCGGGACGGGCGACAAGGCCAAGCTGATCCCCGCCTACGATCGCTGGATCGGATCGGAACGCCGTCGCGAATACACCCGCCTGATCTTCAACCCCAACCCGGCGACCCAGGAGGCTGGCGACCTCAACCTCTATTCGGGGATGGCGGTGATGCCGGCGCCCGGCGACTGGAGCCTGCTGCGCGCGCACATCTACGAGAACATCTGCCAGGGGGATGATGAGACGTTCGCCTTCCTGATGCACTGGATGGCGCACCTGATGCAGAAGCCGTGGCGCAAGTGCGGCGTCTGCATCGTGATGAGAGGCCGCATGGGGGTGGGCAAGTCCAAACTGTCCGACTGGCTGGGCCACATCGTCGGCGACCGTCACTCGCCCACGGTGGACTGCCCGGAACACATCACGGGCCGCTTCAACGGCCACCTGGAGACGGCCCTGCTGATCCGCGTCGAGGAAGGATTCTATCCGGGCCGCCCGGCCGACAAGGCGCGGATGAAGCACCTCATCACCAGCGCCAAGATCAACGTCGAACGCAAGAATTTGGACTCCTATATGGCCGACAGCTTCGCCCGCGTCATCATCACCAGCAACAGCGATTGGGTGGTCGCCGCCGCGCGGGGTGAGCGTCGCTACCTGTTCCTGGACGTGGGCGACGCCCGTGCCAAGGACGGCCCTTACTTCGCGGCGATCGACGCCCAGATGGAGACGGGCGGCGCCGAGGCCATGCTGTATGACCTCCTGCAAATGGACATCACCGGTGTCGACTTCTCGCGCCCGCCGATGACGGCCGGGTTGTTCGATCAGATGCGCCAGGGGTTCAGCGCCGAGGAACAGTGGCTGGAGTCGATCCTGATTGAGGGCCGCATCCCGTTCCGTGACGGTGGCCCGACCGACGACTACACCTCGCAGACCGAATGGGAAGGCACGGGCAGCCTGGAGATCGCCAAGGACACCCTTCTGGCCAGCTATCGAACCTTCGTCCCCGGCTTCCGCTCCCCGCCCACCAGCCAGGTTCTGGGGGCTGTCCTGGCCCGCCACGTCCCCGGCCTGAAACAGTCCAAGCGCGGACGCGAGGGCGCGCGTGTCCCCGTCTACATCCTGCCGCCGCTGGTCGAGTTGCGCGCCGCCTTCCTCACGGCCAATCCCGGCTACACCTTCCCGGCTGAGGTCGAGGATTACGACTTGGACGACCTGTCGCCCAAGGTCGTCGCCATGCCGTCGCGTCCGCGTCTGGCGGCGTAGCCGGAACCGACCGCAAACCGCCCCCGGCCTTCCCATCCGCGTCCTCACCTATCCCGTATCAC
>NZ_JAFCWQ010000052.1:0-4943 GCF_049897665.1 Brevundimonas sp. TWP2-3-4b1
ATCCCGAACTCGCCGCCTGACATCCGCCAAGCAGCCATCGTTAGACATCAGGAATGAGGGGTCCTTATTCGACGCCGATCACCCCGCTAACGGGGTTCCTTTTCCACGCCGATCCACACGCAGGGCGGTCTACAAATGACGCAAGAGGTGCACGCTTGCGGTCACCGGTTGAGCCCACCGTGGGTAGCGGACGTTTCTGTCAGAGTGGTATGCGAGCGAATGCTTCAGCTGACGCGACTCTCAGCGCGGTTCGCGCACGTCCACCTTCAGCCGCTTCTCGCCGGCGATCGATCCACCGTTCGCCTACCGCTCAGAAAACGTGGTCGAGGCCCTGGACCGGGCCTGCGGTCGCTTGGGCTGGGGACGGAACAACTAAAAAGATAAATCGTTTTTATGCCTCTAACCGAGGCCAAACCGATGCAGCGTAAATCTCAACTCACTTCTCCCTCGACAAAACGACTATCTCCGCTGCTCAATCAACGTTCGGTCGTAATGGCGGTCGTCGTGGTTCTTGCAGTGAGTATGACAGGGTTAGTCGAGTTTTTGTTTCGCGGCTGAATACAAGTCCCGCGAGTTGTCGATCGGCGCTCAACACGGGACCCTACCGAGCTCAAACTAACTTATTGAATTAGCCCAATTTCGGGGGGGATGCGGGGTCCCAAGAATGCCGATCCACTTGCGCGAAAACGTGCCTTTCTTGTGCTGGTTCAGCTACTTAAGGCCCGTTCGATGGGCTCCAACTGCGACGCCGATCCACACCCTTGGACTGCTGTCGACCCTTAGCTGACTCTTGTCGGGTCCGCTTTTGGATGGACATTAGTGCTCGGGGCGGGTTGAGGCGCTACTGCCGAGGCTATGAGCGCTACCAAGGTCGCTGTCGTTCCGAGCAGAAGCCCCCAGCCGATCAAACGGGGATGACGGTAGATGAAGGTGAAAACGTTGGCGGTCATGCGGGAATAGAGCGCGGAGGCGCTTGTATGTTCCAACCCGCGACACCTTTGCGGCGCGCGCGATGACCGGCCTAGCTGACGTGTGGACGGCCCATGGCGACGCCAGCGGACGTTTGCTTTGGGCATCGCGCCCATGGCTGCTGCCGACCCGTTACGGACACCCCTCGAGTTGGCGCGACCCTCCAGCGCTCGGCAGAGTGCCGGAATTGGCAAAGAAAAACCGCTGGTCAATGACCAACAAAAGTCTTTTTCAGGAGGGGCGGGGCGGGCTTCAATAGAAGCTGTCACCGGGCAACCAGCCCTGTCGCGTATCAGACGTCACCAACGGCCAGACAGCGCCTGTCCGCCAGCAACGCCGAACGGATTCAAGCAAAATATCTCATGATAGTTGGCTGCTTATGAGGCAATGACTCACGGGCGAAGCCAGTTGACGTAACGCCGATCTTGGGTAGTTTGCCCGCCGGGGTTCAGGCAAATCATTCGATGCTGAAATTTATCAGGCGACGCCTGTGCAGGCACGCGTGGTGGTGGTCGGAGCGGCCATAGCGCGAGGTCTGTCATCGCGGCGGCAAATCTCGCACGGCGCAATGACGAACGAGGGAGTGGGCGATGGTCATCAAACGTGAGCTTTCTCGCATCGGCGACCGACTGCTAACTGAAATTCGGTCCATCGGTGTCGACGGCCAAGTATGCAGCACCAGCTACGAGATAGACGGGCCGGAGAAACTGTCTTTCTCCGACCGGGCAGAGGCGGAAGCGGCCATGCGGGCAGACGCATCCAATGCGGCTGTGTTGACACCCGACTGATCCAGTTGCCTACCGTGATTATGCGGCGACGGGTTCGTGGAAGTCGAGATAGCCGTAAAGTCCGCATGCCACCCGTTTGAGACGTCCAGGACGTCCGCTTTTGGGTTGCCGCTATCCCGGCCAACGGGCAACGCCGAGGCAGACGAGCGCGGCGGCAAACACCAGTAGCCATCCATCGACCTTTGCGGCGTCTGGATGGACCGGCTTGCCGAGCTGCCGGCGGCGAATGCTCCAAAGGGCGAAGCTCATCCCCAGACCGCCCGCGATGATGTCGATGTCCGGCGACCAAAGCATCCGTGTTCGTGACACCTAATTCATCCGCCGGCACCCCAAATCAGATCACTGCAAGGGTGTCTGCCGCCAACGGCCGCTGAAGCGCCTTCGCCTCGTCCCATGGCGCGCGCATCCAAACGTCGCGCTCCTCCTCTGTCGTCAGGATCACCGGCATGGCCTTGCGGTGGTAGGTCTTCACGGGCTCGGCGGAGTCCGTCGTCAGGAAGGCGAACAGGTCGCAGGTCTCGGGGCCGGTCTTGATCTTGCGTACGCCGGACCACTGGAGAGCGTGAACCCCGGCGAAGAAGGCGAGCGGCTGATCCTCTGAGAGCGCAAACCAGACGTTCTTCCTCGTGCCCTGATAATCCTGATCCGGCTCGCTGAACGCGTTGAACGGGACGAGGCAGCGGTTCGCCGGTCCGAGCCAAGGAGCCCAGTGGGCGTTCATCCTGCCGGCCGCGTTCATGGTGTTGCGGACGTTGGTCACGCCTTTGTCTGGCTCGACCTCCAGATACCGCTTGAACGCCTCATCATCGATCACCTGACCTTTGGCGCGCAGCTTGTCGACCCGCTTCCCTGTCGCCTCGATCAGCGCCTTCTTCGAGGTCGGCATGCCCCATCGTGCCTTCGTCAGGATGCGCTCGCCGCCGTCGTCCAGGCGCACGATCGGGGCCTCGTAGTGTGGATCGGCGTCGAAATTGGACCCCATCGATAGGCAGCCTAGACGGTTGAGTTCGCTACATAAAAATAACTTGGCGCGCATACTGACTGGCGTCCGTCGGGACCCCGTATCGCTCCGAGATATTAAGCTCATTCAATATGTTGTTTCATACCGGGTGGCGTCCCGCCTTGCACGCCGATCAACATTCACGGGCTACGACGCTGACGACTTGCGGTCGGCGACTTCGGCCCTCCGAAGCATTTTGGCCGCCTCGCTGATAAGTTCCTGCCCGGCTGAGAAGGATCTCTTTTCGAGGACCATGCAGAAAAGCATGGCTACCTCGATTTCAGTGAGGGTGACCTTGCCGAAGTAGTTTCCATTCAAGCTCACATTCTCTGCGCCGAACTGGATTGTCACTTCGTGGCGGCAGCCAATGTGTCTGTCCATATGCGGATGGGCTGTCGCTTCTCCCAGATGGATTGGAACGGGTCCTTCTTTCGGCTGAACCTTGCTCGCACAAAGATACTTGGTGCCGTGGTTCTTGCCCCATCCCATCACACTGACTTCCATTAGACGGCTCCTGTGAGTGCGTTGACGGTATCGCGCTGCGGATGTCTCATAAATCGATGCAGGTTAGCTCTAAAGTTATCAACCGTGCGTGACCGCTCCGACGTCGATCCTTTAGAGAGTATTTGCCTTATAGAGCGGCCATCGGGTGTCCGCGCAGTCATTAAATAGTGCTTGGAACGCACCTCAAGAGTTACTACGGAGAATCCTTCATCTAAAGCGATATTGTGAAACTGTCTGGTTCGATTTGCTATTGTACGCTCCTTTTCTGAAGATACACTGTCACAAATGGCGCTTCTAAGTCAACAATGCTTACTAGTGTCGGATCTGTTATTAAAGAACCGCCAGCCGGCGGCTTCTTGGAAACGCAATATATGTTGAGCTTTCAACCGCGCATTTGACGCTCCAAATTACTGCGCGACAGGACCCATCCGGGTACGATTGCAGCGCCGACAGTCGATCGTCGCCCTGAGGGTGTGATCCTCCCTCACCTCCAACGGCGTCATGGCTCAGGGTCGCTTGCCGGCCGCCCAGTACATGCCGGCGCACAGCTCGGCGATGAAGGCCTTGTGCGCCTCAGGCGAGCGAATGATTTCGCGCGCTTGCTCAGGCGAGACCCGGGCGCTGGCCATCCGCTCCATCAGCCGGTGTTGATCGGCCGGGCGGGTCGGGAAAAGTTCTTGTTGCATGACGCTCTCCAGGTGCCGACGCCGGCTGGCGTTGTGACTCCCTGAGAGGGCGACACGCAAGTGAATGTTCTGCGTTTGTTCCGGTTATCTACAAGAACGACGCAAAGGCTGCGGGTCGCTCAGGAGAGTGGCTAGGCCGCCCGATTGATTGCGTTAGCCAGACGGACAGCCGCCCGGGCTATTTGCTGACGGACGATCGGCTTTGCTGCCTCAACATAGGCTTGCGTGATCTGTCCTCCGTCAGCGTCCGTCGCGCCACACGCCGGCGGGGACGCGAGGCTGGGATAGGCAACGGTTCGGCTGATCATGTAGCTCTCTATGGCCCAGTCGCTGATGGTCTGACCGGACCACGCCGATGCGTTCTGGGCCATCAAGGCGCGGACTGCGGGAAACTCTTCGTTGTTTGCACCAAGGGCGGCTGTGACGACGTCGCCGTCCCAGAGAGCATGCAGGTTGCGAGCGCGCCCGCCTTCGATCGTGGCGATAGTGACGCCGTTCCCGCCCCGGTCGCCGTTCTCCCCGACATGCAACGGCTGATGCAAATCCTCGATGAAGTGGGTGAGTTGTTCCAGGGCCAGAAGACGGGTCAGGTCCGAGGCCGACCGGTCGGAAAGGACCCGCTCCGCCCAGTCGATGCCGGCGGTGACGCAAGCGTTGTCAGCGCATTCGATGACGGGCGGGGTCGGTTCGCAGATCGGGACGTTCACATAGTGAAGCGGAGCCATGTAGTTGAAGCTCGCGACGCCTTGGCCTCGAACGCAGTCAGCCCAGACAGAAGCGTCTTCGAATGAAGTCACGGGGCATCGCTCTGAAGCCTCCTGCCCGGGCGAGACCGCAATGAGCCGGTCCACCAGTGTCTTCCCCGACGGGGTGAGGTTGTCCGCCGTCAGCGCCAATGAGACAGATTGAGGGTTCCGTTTAGAGGAGGATTTTGGTCTCGTCGTAGTGACGAAGGAACGAAGATGAGACCAAAATCCTTGCCCTTGAAGGCAACGC
>NZ_JAFCWQ010000053.1:0-4785 GCF_049897665.1 Brevundimonas sp. TWP2-3-4b1
CCGACGATATAGAATTTCAAAGACCATTGGCGGGTCTCCCCGCGCACACGCGCGATCGGACAAAGGGAGCATGGCACTGATCATCAGTGTTGTCGCGGCGCCATGCCGTTACTCGTCTACCTCCGCTTCCAACACCGCATCCAGCATCGCCCGATCGCTGGCCAGCCTTGCGCCTGGATGGGTGGCGGCGTGGATTTCAGACAGCTTGCCGATCGAGACGCGGGTGTAAATCTGGGTCGTCTCCAGGCTCTCGTGGCCAAGCAAGGCCTGGATGAACCGGATGTCGGCGCCGCCCTCCAGCATCAACGTCGCGGCGCTGTGGCGGAACATGTGACAGGAGCCTGGCTTGCCCACGCCGGATCGCTCTACATAGCCGCTCACCCGGTCTGACAGCTTCTTTGGCGCGATCGGCGTTCCCGCGCTGCTGAGAAACAGGACGCCCGGATCACGTCCGACGATAAGGTGGGGCCGCACCTGATCGCGGTAGGTCGCCAGCCAGGAGGTGGCCCGCTCGCCAAGGGGGACAAAGCGGTCTTTCTTTCCCTTGCCCTGTCGCACGGCCAGAATTGCGCGGGCGTAGTCGATATCGAATATCCCGAGTTTGACGAGTTCGGTGCGGCGGATGGCGCTGGCGTAAAGCACCTCCAGGATCGCCCGATCGCGAAGGCCGATCGGATCGCCGACATCGGGAACGGCCAGCACCTGTTCCGCCTCGTCGGCCGTCAGGACGGCGGCCGGTAGCCGTCGTTCAATACGGGGCAGGTCCAGTTCCGACGCCGGATTGGAGAGGATGTAATTTTCCTTGGCCAACCACCGAAAGAAGCCCCGGATACGGCTCAAGCGACCGGCCTGGACGCGGAAACTCAGCGGCGCGCCATCGTCCTTACGCCAGTAGTAGAGATGGCGCTGATAGCGCTCCAGGATCGGTTTGGTGATCTCCCGAGGGTCGCCCAGGCCGCGCTCCGATGCCCAGACGATGAAGGCGTAGAGGTCACGCCCGCGATCCTCGATCGTGTCGGGAGAGAAGCCCCGCACCTGGAGCCAGGACAGATAGCGCGCCCGGAACGCGGCGATGCTGTTGGGATCGCCAAGGCCTGGCAGGGGCGGATTCTTTGTCCCGCGCATCAGCCGATCATCCCGGTGGATATGCCTATGACCGTGGGCGCTTCCGGCGGCCCGGAACGTGCGGCTTCGAGCCACGGCGTATCGGCATCGGCCACAGCCCTGTCCGAGCCTGTCGGTGTCGTCCCGTCGCCCACATGACCACCGCCCGCCACGCCCCCGTCCAAGGCCCGGCTAACCCCCGACTGGGCGCCCGCAAGCCCCGACCGATCCTCGTCATACGTCTCGTGTGCATCGGCGCCGGCATCGTCAGCCGACACGATGGCGACCGGATCAATCAGGCCCATCAAGAACCGTGACCCATCGCTGCCTTCACCGGCCCACGCCAGTTCATAGACAAACCGTCCGGCGTGATCGCCGTCGCGCTGGCGACGGAGGAACAGATATTCCAGGTCCAGTAGACGAGAGAGGTGCACCTTAAGCTGGGTGTCGCCCCAGCCGATCGCCTCGCGCACCTCGCGCCGCGTAAACCGCACCTCGCGCGACTCCAAGGCCGTGGCCTTCGCGCGGTCCTCGACCATTCCATGCACCAGGCCAAGCAACCGGCGCGTCTGAGGCGGGAGATCGTCCAGAGTGGTCCCCAGGACCGCGTGGGCCAGCCGATTGGCGTCGGCGATGTCCTCCAATGTAGCTTCGATATAGGCGACGGGTTCGGCGCCGGGGCGGATCAACTGGCGCACCGGTCGCTGGTGCTGGCGCAACAGGGCGACGGTTCGGATCAAGGCCAGGTATTTGCGGTGATCGCGCCGGGTGCGGGTCTGGTCATCCAGGAATGTCAGCCGCTCCGCATAGGGGTTCACGACCCTCAACGGTTTCAGGAGCCGTTGGGCGTTGCGGTGAAGGGCCAGGATCGCGGCCCGCGTCGTCTGTGTCGAAAGCCCCTCCAGTGTCTCTTCAAACCGCTGGCGAATGTGGATGGCGCGCGTCTGTTCGCGGCTCTCGTCTATGGTCAGGACCAGGCATCGGTTTTTCAGTTCCTCGTCCAGGTCGATCGCGGTGGTGGTCAGCATCAGCGCCACCGGCCCTTCCACCACATAGTCCTGGGTGACCAGCTTGCCCGTCGTCGGATCCTTGCCGGTGGATGCGATCGTGAGCGTCCCCTGGCTCTGGAGCAGTTTCAGGGCATAGGCCGCGTGTCGGGCGCCCTCCTCTTCGGCGATGGACAGCACCTTGTGCTTCAGGTCTGTCTCCCCGAGGTAGAATAGGCTCTGCCCGGTCATGGCCGAATAGGCGACGCGTTCCTCTTCAGGGACCAACTCAAGGACCGCATCCATCAGGGCGCTCTTACCGGCCGCGCTGGTGGACTGGATCAACACCGCCAACGGCCTGTCCAGTTTCCGACTGAGGGCGGCGAGGTAGACGCAGACGGCGTTCTCCGCTTCGCCGACGACGCCACAGGCCGCAACGTCGGCCGCGATGCGGTCCAGGAGGTCCGGCGCCTTCAGGAGGGTAAGCGCCGCCGACTCGTCGGCAGCGGAGATCACGACGGCGCCGTCGTTTTTGACGATGCTGGCGTCTAGCCGTTCGTCCTGGACGGCCTCCAATTTGAGCAACACCAGACCCAGGTCGCGCTTGATCGCATCGGTGGGCAGGCTGAGTTCTAACGCTGCTTCGGCGACGAAAGCGGTGCGGCTCTTGGCGCTGAGAAGGTCCAGGCCGTCCACATGGAAGGCGTCGCCGCGCCGGACCATCAGGTTGATCTTCAGGCTCTCAAACGCGCTGTTGCGCTCCAGGCCACGGGCGCGCCAGGTCCGGTCGCCCAGCACGATAACAACATCATGGCCCTTGCCTCTGGCGATCATCTGAGGCTTGGCGAGGACGTCCGGCGACGGTCCTACGGGGACCGGGCTGGCGTCGGACGGTGGTGGCGGATCATCATCATCCGGTTCATCAACGATAACCACCGGATTCGACACCGGCGCCGGTGGGGCGACTACGGTGACCGGCGCGGGCGCCGCATCCAGATCGGACAGACCACCGATCGCTCGCCGTTCGGGCTCGGCGCCCGCCATCCATTCGGCCGCACGCAACAGGACACCCAAGCTCTTGGGCGCCGGTGTGACCGACAAGGCGTAGGCGTTGGCGTCCATGCCTTTGGGGAAGTTCACGCGGAATGCGCTCATACCCCGGCCAGCAACCTGATCGGCGACGGCTTGTGCGCCCGTCGCGCCCTCAGCCGTCCGACCGAATGCGATCAGCACCCGTTTGACGCCGTGTTCGGACAGGGCGTTCAGGAGTTCATGGGTGAAGCCGTCGGGGCCGTAGGCGGCGGAGACGTGGCGATACCCGGCGCACCAGAACGTCATGGCGTCGATCAGCGACCCGGCCAGGATCACCTCATCCGACGATCGCACCGCTGCTAGGTTGAAGACACCACGCCGGGGGCCGGGCAGATAGACATGATCCGGCGTTCCCTTCCGCAGACCGTCGCCGACCTTGCGCCCATAGAGGTCTGCAATGGCCCCGTGAGCGTCCAGGATCGGAATGACCAGCGAACCCCGCAGATGTTCATGGCCGCTGTCCCGCAGCACCCCAAGGGCCTGCAAACGACCTCGCATCTCGGCGCCCGCCTTGCGGTTCGCCTGGGGAAGCCGATAGCCCAGCGATCGATCTGAATATCCGAGATTGAAGGCCTCAATCAGGTCCGGGTGTGTCAGTCCCCGCTTCTCCAGATAGGCCAGCGCCTCGGGGCTTTCCTTCAGGGTCGAATGGTAGTGGCCCATGACATCACGCAACAGGGCGGCGTCGCCGCCCACGGCGCGAAGCACGGGCAGTTTTGCGGTGGTCGCCTTGGCGACCGGCGCGACGCCCGCCACCGGCTCATAGCCATCCCTTAGCAACGCCACCGCATGGCGATGGCTCACACCCTCTCGCCGGATCACCCAGGCGATCACGTCACCTTCAACCGCGCACTCACCCTCGCATCGCCAGAGGTTGGTGGACGGGCCGACGACAAGCGACGAACCGCTGTCATTGTGGAAGGGACAACGGCCAACGTAGTCGCCGTCGCGCATCGTCAAGTTGATGCCGCAGGCCTCGACCAATCGGACCAGGCTCACGTCCGATCTCAGCCGTTCGATGACAGCGTCTAGCATGGCATGGACTCACATATGATGTATTATATACATCATATGTGAGTCCATCAGGGTGATCGTCAAGCACGGTGGTGGCGGTTAAGGACGATGGCGACACACTGTTTGCGCATCATGCGAAGCTGCGCATAGTGTGCCGTAAGCTTGGCGACCTGACTCGGCGCCAAGGCTCCCGTCCACGGAATCGAACGGCCCGTCATGTCATTCCCCGAACGACTCGTGGCCCTGAGAAATAAGCAGGGCCTCAGCCAGAGCGCCTTCGGCGAGCGCATCGGCATTCATCTGACCCAGGTCCAACGCTACGAGGCAGGCTCCAGTCAGCCGACGTTGGATGTGATCCGCCGCATGGCCACGACGTTGGCCGTGAGCGCCGACGTGCTGGTGTTCGACGAGGGCGAACGTGGCCCCCAGGACGATGACCTGAAGCTGATATTCGAGGCGGTGGACAGGTTGACGCCGGAACAGAAGACCACGGCCAGGGAAGTGCTCCAGGCGCTTATAACCAGGTATCAGGTTGCCCGAACGCCAAGGGCCAAGGCTGCCAGGTCTCGCGCTGCAACCTGACACCATC
>NZ_JAFCWQ010000054.1:0-4773 GCF_049897665.1 Brevundimonas sp. TWP2-3-4b1
ACGGCTCCGTGTACCAGGTCGACCCCACCACACAGCTGGTGCAGGCCGTCATTCAGCTTTTGACCTGAGGGACCGATGAGCAATCAAAGACTCTGGGCGCTCGCGCCCCTGATGGTCCTTAGCCTCGCCGCCTGTGGCGGCGAGGCCGACAAGGCCGAAGGTGGAGACGGCGCGACGCCGGCGCCGTCCTCGAAGACACTGGCGGCCGCCATCGGCGACGAGGGCGACCTCGACACGCTGGAAGGGGTGGTCAAGAACGCAGGCCTGTCCGACGTTCTCGAGGGCAAGGGCCCCTATACGGTCTTCGCTCCGGCAAATGCCGCGCTGGGCACGGCGGGCGCGGACCTGGCGGGCGAGGCAATGAAGGCCCAGAGCGCCGCCCTGTTGCGCGCCCACATCGTGCCGGGTGCCCTTACCCGCGCCGACATCATGGCCGCCATCGAGCGCAGCGGTGGCGGCGGCGTCCAGATTCGGACCATGTCCGACGGTCTGTTGACCTTCTCGAAGGACGGCGACGCAGTGGTGGTGACCGCCGCCGACGGCGCGACCGCGCGGTTGACGGGCGAGGAGAAGGTGGTGTCGAACGGCGTGGTTCAGCCGGTGGACGGGGTACTGGTGAAGGCGGGGTAGTTCGCGAAAAACCTGCAACCCTGACCCATTGGTGTCTCTCACGTACAGTGTTTCGTGGGCGCAGAACGGGCAGGGCGAACAGCGTTGACCTTGTTAGGAAGGTTGACCAGCCTAAGATACAGAGATGCCGATCAAGCCTGAGCGACAGAACCCGTTTTGGCCTGCCGTCCCACCTGCGCGCCGTGTTGCACCACGCTCTATCGCGGTGGTTGTCATCGTGGCATTGGTCGTGGTTGCGGCAGGCCTTTTGGCGCGCATAATTTTGGGTTGATGCGGCACGAAACAGGCACCCAGGGAATGACCGAGTTTGTTCGCCAAGCAGACGTTGTGGAGTTCTAGCCAGGGTCGTGCCCCGTCATTAGCCCCACGTCGGAAAGCAGACATTGGAGAGCCGCGCCGGAAGCGGACGTTGCTCGGGTCTCTTTCGGGTGGATAGCGGTCGTTCGGGTCGAGAATAACCTTGGAAGCCGAACGGCCGCTTGGCCCGCACTTTCGGTGATGTAGGTCCATCGCCGTTACCCCCGCCAGCAAAGCTAGCCGATCTCTCCACCGCGGGGCTATGTCCACCATAGGTCGGGTCCGGCCATCGTGACGCCCAGAAAACGCATCGACTGGTGTGAGCCTGGATTCAGCGGTGATTATCGGGGGAACCTGATAGCGGCGCGCCTGCGCCAGAAATTCGTCTCCAGGCAGGCGGTCCAGATGCAGACTCCTTTCGCCTTTCACCCGAAACTTTCGTCGGCGGCGGCCGCAGACAGAACCCGAAGTCGCCATCAAAGGGAGTCGGAGCCCAGGGAAGACCTTCGTCAAGGCTTGCCACGAAGCTCGCGTGCCCGTGGAGGTGGTGGCGTCGAATGATTGCGCCTGGTGCCTTGAGCGCGACTTCCGCTGTGTCCTTGTTCACCAGTGACAGGCGCATGCGCGACGCCGCCGATCGTCGCCCCTCGGTCTTCATGTGAACCAGCAAGTGCGTGGCCCCAGCAGCTCCCTGAGGGGCCAGCCAGGCTAGATCAATGATGTCCAGAACGGGTGCCTCATACTCTGACATTTTGCCGAGTTGGCCGAGTGCGACGGCAGACAGTCGGTCGCCCTCGCGCCACCCGTAAAGCATCGGTGGCTCCGTTTGATCGGGGTCAGAAAACCGGTTTTGGAGAGCCCGAGCCGAGCGGTCAGCAAGAAGTGACCCTGAAGCTCGAAGCTCCGCGTTGAAGAGGTCGATCGCGGCGGCGTCCGTCCAAGGATCTAGTGCCGACACGCCAGCGGCGCTGTGGCCGCGCGACCCGTCTCTCCCGCCGTTAAACAATTCTCGCGAGGGCCGGCGATGGCGGTAAAGCGAGCGGACGATCCGCTCGGATAAAATGGTCATCGGCGCGAGCGGCCAAACGATCTTGGTGTCAGCCCAGTCTTGGGGAAAGGCCGAAAATCCTGCGTGCGTATAGATAGGCGCGGCTAGTGCATTGCTGTTGAAAATCGACGTTACGAAAACGCTAGGTTGGTTTCGGAAGGCTTGCAGCAATAGCCGGGAGCCCCCTTTGGCGCGGGGTAGGACGATCAGGGAATAGCCTGTGGCACCCAACAGGCGGGCGCCAAGATAGGTGTAATCCTGCCTTATATTGCCGAGGTAGCCGCAGACTCCGTCTTGGTCCTCCAAGACCCAGCCGGGATAGCCTTGGCCGAACCGATGGACCCATTCCCAGCCGGTTTCACTCCGCTCAGGAAACCAGGCCCATCGGTGCAGATCGTTTAGAAGCTTCCAGTCGGCGGATCGGACCTCCCGCAGGATAGGCACGGTCAAGACGCCATCGATCGGACGAGTTGGAGTGCGACTTTGCGCAGCTTCGGATCAGACACCCGTCGCCAGCTGAAAATCAGATCCTCAAGTTCCCGGTCTCCGGAGCTCATGATTTCATGTGCCAGCCGGGGACTGGACCCGGACTGGTCTCCACTCTCGGTTGGTGCGGTTCTGGCTGGGCGGTTCATGGACGTATCGGCCTGATATGGGACAGTGGCAACTTGCAGGGACTTACTAAGCAGCGGCCGCGCCATAGGTGCCGCGACGGGCGGGGCCAAACCGCGATTGTGCAAGACGGATTGGGGGGCGTTCGTGGACTTGAACCACGGACCTGCGGCTTAAGGGGCCGCCGCTCTGCGCAACTGAGCTAAACGCCCGTCTCAACCTGATACAGGCTTCTCAGCCCTAAACCCCAACCTGCACCGAACGAGCCAGTCGGCGGCGCTTAGCTTCAACGCTTGCAGGACAGCTGCAAGTCTCGGTCCGCCGAACGCACAGCGATCTTCAACGGTGCGTCGGGACGGACAGCTGTGGGTGGAGATCGGTCACGGTGTGTCAGGCGGAAAGCGGACCTGCCGCTGAAACCGGACCAGGGTCTGCTCTGCGTAGCATCGGTCCTTCGCGCTGCCGCTGTCTTCTGCCCCGGCCCCATTCTTCTAAACGGTACCGGCACTTCGCTAACTGACAGCACCTGATGGAGGGTTGAAGCGGGAACCCTTGCCAGCTTCGCCGGGTTCATGTGCCGATCGTCGGTCTTGCTCCCGGCACAGAAAGAAGATCTCCATGACCCGTACCGCCCCATTCGTCGCAGCCGGATTGAGCCTGACCCTCCTACTCGGAGGGTGCGCCTACAATGATACGCTCGGCCGCAATCAGTTGATTATCGCTGACTCGACCGGTCTCGAGCAGCAATCCGAAGCGGCGTGGCAGCAGTTGCTTCGGACCCAGAACCCCGCGCTGACCGGCGCTTCGGTGGACCGCATCCGTAGGGTCGGGAACCGCTTGGTCGAGGCGGCGGGCCTGAGAAATCGCAGTTGGGACTACGCCGTGTTCAACAGCGAAAGCCCGAACGCCTTTGTCCTGCCGTCGGGCAAGATCGGCGTGACGACAAGCCTGCTGGCCTTGGTACAGAATGACGATCAGCTAGCGACCGTGATCGGCCACGAGATGGGCCACGTCGTCGCCCGGCACCCGGCGGAACGGGCGTCTTCGACGGCCTTGACCAATCTGGGCCTGCAGGTGGCGCAAGGCGTGGCCGGATCGCGCGGGCAGACCGTGGGATCGTTCGGGGCCATCGCGGCCCAATACGGCCTGTTGCTGCCCTACTCTCGTCGCGCCGAGTTGGAGGCCGATCGGCTGGGGGTCGACTATATGAACTCGGCCGGGTTCCGTCCGTCGCAGGCCGTGGCCCTGTGGCGTCTGATGGCCCAGCAGCGCCAGTCGGGTCAGCCGGAGTTCGCCTCCACCCACCCGTCGGACGCCACGCGAATCGCCGCGCTGGAGGCCTACATCCGCGAACGCGGCTGGAGCTAAGCTGGACCTTCACCACACGCCTCTCCAACCCTCCGCTGAGACCTCGTGATGATGACCGACCCCGAACGCGTTGAGGCCCTGCTCGATATGGTCGACCCCGCCCGTGCGGCGGCACCAAGCCGTGGGCCAGAGTTGGCGGTGTTGGGGCTAGCCGTCGGCCAGGATAGCGACCGCCGAAAAGCGGACGTCCTGGACGTCTCAAACGGGTGGACAGCGGACATGGCAGTGACTTCAACAGTAGCGTGATTGCGCCAGCAGCGGTCATTGCGTTCGGCTGCAGAGTGAACTCTTGAAACTACCTCATAGCGGCAAGGCAGGCACAGCGTAGCGGGCGAACATTGCTCGCAACGGACAAGCTTATGGTGCGTTGAGGTAGCCGAGACCGCAGATAGTCTGCGGGTAGCCGGTCGAGCCGTGACCGCTCGCAACGCGAGCGCGCCCAATATGGCCGGATCAACAAGACGCTGCATCTCTCCACGACGTCATGCGTCGGTTCACCTCGCGCCTCTCATTTCGGCCAAAAGCGAACTGAAGGATGCTTTGATCTTGACCGGGACCGGCGACAAAGACGCGTTTTCTACTGTCTACGCGCTGACGTTCTCGAAACTCTTCGCCAACTGCGTCCGAATATGCGGGGATCGAGGTGCAGCAGAAGACGTGATGAGCGAGGTCTACGCCACGGTCTGGAAACGCGCTTCCCAGTTTGATCCAGAGCGGGGAAGTTCCATCGCATGGCTATCGGCTATCGCGCGGAACCGTTCTCTAGACTGGAGGCGTTCGCAGCGCCCGATGACCAACGACGAACTTGACCAGATTGA
>NZ_JAFCWQ010000055.1:0-3282 GCF_049897665.1 Brevundimonas sp. TWP2-3-4b1
GGCGACACCAACCAGCACGGCATGGAGGGCGTGAAGTTCTGGACCAAGGTCAAGACCATCACCGCCCGCTGGCCGGACAGTGACCTCGAGCACGCCGATAGCTCGTTCGTGATCCCGACCATGGGGTAATGCGGAATGTCTCCTCCCGGCTCTGTCAGCCCAAACTTAGCTCGGCGGTAATCCAGGCTGGCTAGCGTCGCCGGCATGGCTAAATCGACCAACCCGTTCCGCTATTTCGACAGCTCGCCGGAGGTGATCCGGACGGTGGTGATGAGGGGTTGACAGGTTAACCGGGCGAAGTCGAAAAGCGCCCTACCCGTCTCGCTTCAGGCAACCGCCGCCGCCCATGCGGCATCAGCATCGGCGCGGGAGCGGCGAAGTGTGGATCTGCTGATCAAATGGCGTTGGATGTTGAAGGTGTTGTAAATCGCCGCGTGGGTGGTGAGGAATCTCTGGGCCGAGGCTTGGGATTTGAACCGCTGCTGCTGTCGCTCTCGTCGTCGGATCGGCAGGTGCGAGTTCTCTGCTCGATTGTTCTCCCGAAGCCGGCGGGGTCGGTGCAGGTGGCGCAGATCCAGCTGATCCAGAGCCGCGCCGTATGAGGCCAGGCCGTCCGTCGTGATCGTCTGCGGGGCTCCACCGGCTGGTTGTGAAGGAGCCGCCGGAGCAGCTTCAAAGCCGCCTCTTTATCCCGCTGGCGCTGGACCAGGACGTCGAGGACCTCGCCTTCGTCATCGACCGGATCTTGTCCTGACAACACCATGGCGGGCCAAGCAGAGTCTCAGGCTGCAAACTCCGACCTCGGGACCCTCAGGCCGCGACCGCCGCCCTCACCCGCCGACGGCGCCAGTCGTCGAAGCGGACCTTGCCCAGCCAGAACAGCATGACCGGCAGCGGCGCCAGGGCGAGAACGGGCAGCAGAACGGAGTCCCGCAAGGCCTCGGGAAACACCTGCGGCTGGCCGAGGAAGAACGACCCCGAGGCGATGAACAGCGAAAAGCACATCCGCCACAGGTGCCGGGCGATCCGCGAGAGGTTGGACAACTGCTTGCGCACGAGCAGATGCAACTCACCCGCCGCTGCGAAGACCCCGGCGATGGTGAAGAGCAGGAAAGCCTGCGGCGGCGAGCCGTCCACCGTGCCGCTGGGACTGGCTGCGCCCATCCGCATGAAGATCACGCCGGCGGCGGTAATGGAGAGGGCGATGATCAGCCCGATGACCTCCGGGGCGCCGGCCTTCACGTCCCGCCGTCGAGCCGCCATGGCGCCACTGACCAGAAGGTACAGCGCCATGACGCCGGCAACGAAATTGGGCCGCTGTCCGGTTTCAAGGAACGGCGCCACGCCCGCGCCGATGGCATAGGCCGTGAACATCGCCAGAAAGAACACCGATCCCGCCGCGCGGTGGATCCGCTGGCCCTTGCGCGAAGCCAAGGCGACGACGCCGGTGACCATCCCGATCGCCCCGCCTGCGATATGCGCCCACAGCAGGGCGTTGGCGCCGAGATGCATCCAGGCCGGATCGCCGGGCCTGGCCTCAAGACTGTCCGCCAACGCGGTCGACGGCAACAGCGCAGCGGCGACGGCCAACAGGACGGGCAAGACAGGAATTCGAGGTGTCATGGACCCATTCTTGTCGATAGGCCCGGCCGGCGCCATGATCGTCCGTTCCGCGCGCATGATCGCTCGTAACACCGGGGGCCGGGTCGATGTCGAACCTGACGACGTCAGCAGGCGTAGCCGCCGGCCTGATCGCGTTCGCCGTCCAGCGGGGCGCTGATCGTGCGGCGTTGATGGCCCGGGCTGGCCTGCGCCCCGTCGACCTGGAGGACCCCGACGCCCGCCTGGCGTTCGAGACGTATATGGCGCTGATGCGCGCGGCCCAGGACCTCTGCGACGACCCGGCGCTGGCGCTTCATTTCGGCGAGGCCGTCGACCTGGCGGAGGTGTCGATCGTAGGGCTGATCATGAATGCCTCGGCCACCATGGGTGAAGCGTTCGCCCAGATGCAGCGCTTCGGCCGGCTGACGCTTGAGACCGAGGGGCTCAACGACGGGCCGCGCTTCGCGCTGACCGCGCGCGTCGGCCAGCTATGGATGGTCGACACGCGCGTTGATCCCGACGCCTTCCCCGAACTGAGCGAAGGCGCCTTTGTACGGCTCGTCTGCGGCCCGCGCCGCTTCCTGCCCGAGCCGCACGTTCTGGAGGTGCAATTTTCCCACCCGGCGCCGGCCTGGAGAGCCGAGTACGACCGCATCTTCCAGTGCCCGGTGTCCTTCTCCAGCGGCTGGAACGCCATGCGGCTCGACCCGCGCATCGCGACCTGGCCGGTGGCGCTTCAGCCGCGCTATGTGTTCGGCGTCCTGACCCAGCGCGCCGACGGCCTGCTCCAGGACCTCGAGGACCGAAAGACCGTCCGCGGCCGGGTCGAGGCCGTGCTGCTTCCGCTGCTGCACACCGGCGAGGTCGGCGTCGAGGCCGTCGCCCGCGCCCTCGGCTTTAGCCGCCAAACCCTGTTCCGCAAACTCAAGACCGAGGACGCCACCTACGAACAGGTGCTTGACGCCCTGCGCCACCGCATGGCGCTGCGCTATCTCGCCGGTGCCAGAGCCTCGGTCAACGAGACCGCCTACCTCGTCGGCTTCTCCGAAGCCGCCGCCTTCTCCCGCGCCTTCAAACGCTGGACCGGCAAGAACCCCCGCGAGGTCCAGCCGACCAAGGTGGCCGCTGCCGGCGATCTCCTTCACTCCGATCGGGCTACGCCGAAGGAACTGACAACCTAGGTCGCCGAGCCGAAAACGCCTCTCTCCTTCCCGATTCGGGCGGCCTGGATCGCCGCCGCCCAGGCGTGCTTTGCCTTCGCCGCAAGGTGCGGACTCGAGAGCGGGAAATCAGATGGGGCCGCAGATTGAAGGTGTTGAAGACCGGGCCGTGGCTGGAAAGGAACCGCTGGGCTTTTCACCCGACACACTCCCTAAAGGCCTAAGTCGCCAACCGCGGCTTTGGGTCGAAAGCGGCTATCGGCTTCCGGCCTGAAGCGGACCTTGGCCCCCTGCTTCACCTCAGTGCCATTCCATAAAACGGTACGGCGCGTTCGAATGCGGCGCGGACCGTCATGATCCTAGGTGGTGTGGACAAAGTGTCTGATCCACAGTCGGATGGATGTGGATCGGCGTGGAAAAGGGACCCCGTTAGCGGGGTGATCGGCGTCGAATAAGGACCCCTCATTCCTGATGTCTAACGATGGCTGCTTGGCGGATGTCAGGCGGCGAGTTCGGGATG
>NZ_JAFCWQ010000056.1:0-3219 GCF_049897665.1 Brevundimonas sp. TWP2-3-4b1
GTCAGCCGAAGAAGGCTGAGGTCGCGGCGAAACCGGCGCGGAAACCGAGGGCTCCAAAGTCGTGACGACGTCTAAATCGCATTGAGTGTTGGAAAAGGCTTCGCGGTCTTCTCCGTCGTGTTGACTGCGTTGGCGAACGTCCGCTTCTCGGCCTGATGTCAAAGACGTATGTCGACCCAAAGCCGACATAGGAAGGGACCGGTGTGACGTCCGCTTACGACGGATTGTCGAGTGTCGGCTTCGCATCAGCCTTGTAATCCGACCATAGCGGGCTCCCGATGGTAGGCACCCCAGCTAAAACGCAAGTTTCGCGCTCAACATCCCTCTGGCATGACCATTGCGGTCATCCCGATGGGTCTGAAGACCCAGTGCCAAGTTGAGACGGGTGTTTAGCTCAGACGCGCAGAGCGGCGGTCCCTTAAACCGCAGGTCCGTGGTTCAAGTCCACGAACACCCCCCAACGTGCCAGGTTGGAGAGAGTAGCGTGCAGTCAGCGGCAAGTTGTGCAAGCGATCCGGATGTGGACACCGGCGGTATCGAACGCGGTGGGGCCGCCATTCCTAGGGCGAGACGGGGCGAGCATCGTTCATTCGCTTCACGGATTGAACGGACGTCGCACATGGACGGTTACGTTTCGGGCGAGCCTCGGGCGTTCGAGGATGAGCAGCTCGATGACCTTGTTCACAGCTGGCGGCGGTTGACCGATCCCAGGCTCAAGAAACTGGCGATTCAAATCATCCAGTCCATGGAGGACTGAGGGTGCACCGCCTGTGGGTGTCAGCTCAGGTCCCTGGGATATTCCCCTTCAAGGCTCCACCAAGCTTGGCGGCGCGTCAGGTCCCGTCAGTTAACTCGCAACGCCGCATGGCCCATTGGCACCGCTCTCAAAGTTTGGCCTGCAGTCGCCGGCCGTCAAGGATCACACGATGAATACGAAACTATTTCTGGCTGCCTCGACGGCTGCCCTTCTTCTCGCCACGGCCGCTGCAGCCCAAGCTACGATGACCGTCACCAACGACGGCGAAGTCGCCATCGTCGGCCTGGCCATCTCGGGCGAGTCTTCGGACGATTTCGGCGACAACCTGCTCGACGAGGAGATCGCTCCGGGTGAAGGCGTGGAAGTGACTTTCGACGTGGGCGACGACTGCGTTCAGGACGTGCAGGCCACCTATGAGGACGGCGACACGGAAGAAGTCATGGGCGTTGACCTTTGCTCGGGCGACGGTTTCGAAGTCGAGGATGAAGACGGCAGCGAAGAAGCCGACGAGGATGAAGAAGAGTAGTCTTTCCAACCCAGCGATACGGAAACGGCGGCTCCCGGAAGGGGGCCGCCGTTTGCATTTGAGCGGGATTAGGTCGCTTCTGTAGGTTCGCTGACAGCAATTCGAATGTCCGCTATCCGGCTTGAAGGGATTGGCCGCGCTCGACCCATAGGCGAAGTTGGGAAGGTCGGTTTGCCGACAGTCATGCTGCCCCAGCCTCGGCGTCTTGAGCTGGAGGCCTCGGCATCGCCTTTGCGCTTTGGAGTATCGGCCGGCGCATGGATGGAAAGCCGATGCACCCTGACGCGAGGAAGGCGGACTTGGGGCTTCTCGCGTTCGGCGTGCTGCTTGTCCTCATTGGCGCGATCAGGTGGCTCGGCTCCTAGCCTGTGGGCGACTGGAACACATGCGGACCCGCGTGTAACCGCGCCCTTGAGATAATGCCCGATTACCCTTTTCCGGCGACCTGGCTAGACTTCAGTCGCTCGCAGTGATCAGGCTCTGCATCGTCGTTAACGAATGGGGGGTCATCCGTCCGGCGATGAGGTTTGGGGGAGCCTTATGAACTGGGACGGTATTCGCGCCATCATTAGCTCCAATGCGCAAGTCGCTTGGTCCGTGCTGACCTCGGAGTCAGCGGTGCGCGTATATGTGCTCGTCATTTCCGGCATCCTCCTTTCGGTGTCTCTCTGGCGGGCGCTGAAAGAGCGGACAGTCCTTACTGATTCCACAAAAAAGGCGCTGGCGCAGAACCTCCCCGGCCCAAAGCCAAGGTCCCACCAAGCCAAACAAAAGCAGCGTGATCTTAAGCTGAGCCGGCTGAAAAGCATGCTCCTCGCACTGCTCACTTCGACAGCACGAATGATGGCGTTCGGGGTGCTGGTGCCCGTGTTCTTTTTGTGGGCGGGAACGACCTACTACTCGTGGTTTGATCCCAACGCTGTGGTGCTAGTTTCGCAGGCTGGGGGAACGCCAGTGTTGAACCCCAGTTCACCCCAGCTGCTTCTCTACGTCACCGACCAGCTTCTGAGAGGCGGACTCTTCGACGTGCTGGAGGTGTTTAAGGTCCAGGTCGCAGGTCTCAGCAACAACCCTGTCGTTTTGCCTTACTCGATCGGTTTGATCGCCTTCCGCGCAGCGATCGACGGCTACATGATATTTGCCCTGTATTTTGTCCTTAGAACCTCGGTGTCGATGCGAAAGGCCATGCGTGATGTGAATGCAGGTCTTGCTGCTTCGCCTTCGAACCCCTTGCCCGACCACTCGAACGCATAGGTATGACGCCTTCGTCTCCCCGCCAATGTCTCGTTTGAGGCCGATCGCCGACCCCCGGGTTCGACCCATCCAAGACCTTGGTGATGACCCGGCAGGGCGACGCTTCAATAGATGAGTAAGGAACAATGGCACTGCCCTTGTGTTACGGCTGAGCTTGAGTAAGGCCTCAGGCGTGATTCCCGACCGACCATTCGTGCCCTTCCAGGTCGGTCGGGAATTTGCGATCTAGCAGGAAGCGCGTGTGTGTCTTCAGAGCTGTGGCTAGCTTCTGCTCCAGTCGCACGCTCCAGTACCTAGCCGCCGTTCGGGAGGTCCGCTTCCGGTCAGTTCACCCGATGTCCAGTTTCGGCGCTGATGGCAATGTCGTGCTCAAGTGCAGCGCACTGCTAACCGGATCGGGCCGCGGCGAAGGGTCGGTCGGCTGTTCTGCAAGGAGGGAGCGTGGGCGCCAGGCTCTCAGCGAAGGGCCATCCGGAGGCGTCCGAACGACCAGTCCTGAGCCTCTCTGGCGTCACGCACGATGTCGGCCATCGAGAAGAACTCGTGCACAGAGCCTTCCCAGTTCCGGCGTTCGACCCGAACCCCAGCCGAGCGCAGCGCGGTCTCGAGCGTCGCGCCGTCGTCCCGCAGGGGGTCGATGTCGGCGTTGACGATGGTGACGGGAGCGAGGCCACGCAGATTG
>NZ_JAFCWQ010000057.1:0-2454 GCF_049897665.1 Brevundimonas sp. TWP2-3-4b1
ACCCCGTTAGCGGGGTGATCGGCGTCGAATAAGGACCCCTCATTCCTGATGTCTAACGATGGCTGCTTGGCGGATGTCAGGCGGCGAGTTCGGGATGTTGGTGTTGGAGACGGTGTTGAGGATCCGGCGCGAGTTTGCGTCCGGGAAGGCGATCAAGGCGATCGCGCGGGACCTTCGACTGTCGCGCAAGGTGGTGCGCAAGGCGATCCGGGAGCCGGATGCGGAGTTCGCCTATCGACGGGCGGTGCAGCCGTTGCCGAGGCTGGGGCCGTTCCAGGCCAGACTTGATGAGCTGCTGGAAGAGGACGAGGCGCGACCGCGGCGCGAGAAGCTGCGGATGACACGTGTCCATGACCTGCTGCTGCGCGAGGGGTTCGACGGGTCGTATGACGCGGTCCGGCGCTACGCGGCGGGATGGCGACTGAAGCGGCGTCGGGGCGTGGCGGATGCGCCGGTGTTCATCCCGCTGATGTTCCGGCCGGGCGAGGCCTACCAGTTCGACTGGAGCCACGAGGACGTGGAGATCGCCGGCAAGCCGATGCGGGTCAAGGTGGCGCACATGCGGCTGTGCGCGTCGCGCGCGATCTATGTTCGGGCCTATCCGCGCGAGACCCAGGAGATGCTGTTCGACGCGCATGCGCGGGCGTTCGCCTTCTTCGGCGGCGTGCCGACGCGCGGGATCTACGACAACATGAAGACGGCGGTGACGACGGTGTTCACCGGCAAGGACCGGGTGTTCAACCGGCGCTTCCTGGTCATGGCGAGCCACTACATGGTCGAGCCGACAGCCTGCTCGCCGGCGGCGGGCTGGGAGAAGGGCCAGGTCGAGCACCAGGTTCAGACGGTGCGGGGGCGGTTCTTCCAGCCCCGCCTGCGCTTCACCAGTCTGGAGGAGTTGAACGGCTGGCTGGAGGCGGAATGCCGTCGCTGGGGCGAGCTACGCCAACATCCCGAGCAGAAGGACCTGACGGTCGCTCAGGCGCTGGTAGCCGAGCGCCCGGCGTTGCAGCCCATGCTGGGGCCGTTCGACGGCTTTTACGAGAGCGAGCACGCGGTGACCGGGACCTGCCTGATCAGCTTCGATCGCAACCGCTACTCGGTGATGGCCAAGGCCGGGCGGCGCACGGTGCAGGTCCGCGCCTATGCCGACCGTATCGTCGTGCGCTGCGATGGGGAGGTCATCGCTGACCATCGCCGGTTCTTCGGTCGCGACCGGACCCTCTACGATCCCTGGCATTACCTGCCGGTGCTGGCGACCAAGCCCGGAGCGCTGCGCAACGGCGCGCCGTTCCAGGACTGGGCGTTGCCGTCGGCGCTGGCGCGTCTGCGGCGCAAGCTGGGCTCAGGCGACGAGGCCGACCGCCGGTTCGTGCGGGTTCTGGCAGCCGTGCTGGAGGATGGCGTGGAGTTGGTCGAGGCCGCTGTGCACGAGGCGCTCGCTGCCGGGACGGCCAGTGACGACGTCATCCTCAACATCCTGGCGCGCCGGCGCGAACCGCCCCGGCCGCTGAGCATCGTTACACCCGAAGACCTGGTGCTGCGGCATCCGCCTCTGGCCGACTGCGACCGCTACGACAGCTTGCGAGGCCTGCATGCAGCGGCATGAGATGATAGCGGCGCTGGCCGGCATGGGCCTGAAGGGCATGGCCGGCGCCTTTGACGAGGCGGTCACCACGGGCCTGCAGCGCAAGCGCACGACCATGGAGATCCTCGCCGACCTGCTGCGCGCCGAGACGACCCATCGGCATGCGGCCTCCATCCGCTACAGGATGGCGGCGGCCAAGCTACCTGCCGTGAAGGACCTGGACGCCTTCGTGTTCGACGACACCCCAATCGACGAGGGGCTGGTGCGCTCCCTGCACAACGGCTCCTTCCTGGCGAACCGGCGCAACGTCGTGCTGGTCGGCGGGACCGGCACAGGCAAGACGCACCTGGCCAGCGCCATCATCGCCAACGTCGTGCGCGCTGGCGCACGGGGGCGCTACTTCAACACCGTCGACCTCGTGAACCGGCTCGAGGAGGAAACCCGTCTGGGCAAGGCCGGTGCGCTGGCCGCTCAGCTCTGCCGCCTCGACGTCGTCGTCCTCGACGAGTTGGGCTACCTGCCGTTCGCACGCTCGGGCGGTCAGCTGCTGTTCCACCTGATCAGCAAGCTCTACGAGCGCACCTCGGTGATCGTCACGACCAACCTCGCCTTCGGCGAATGGCCGACCGTGTTCGGCGATCCCAAGATGACGACAGCGCTCCTCGACCGCATCACTCACCACTGCGACATCGTCGAGACCGGCAACGACAGCTGGCGCTTCAAACACCGCAGCTGACCCTACCAGGAAGAACGCCAAGCGAGGGTTGAGCCTCCAGTCGGGCTACGCCCTCCCTACGCCCCAACCCTCGCAAGCGGTGCGCTCGTGACGTCCATCCCGAACACCAAAAGGGGGTCCCTATTGCACGCCT
>NZ_JAFCWQ010000058.1:0-2261 GCF_049897665.1 Brevundimonas sp. TWP2-3-4b1
CGTTCGAGTACGTTCCTGAATGAACCGAACTACGCCGAAGCTGCGTATCTACGCTGAGCGACTCATCGTTGGTGAGATGAGCCGAAATGCGTCTGCCGAATCACAACCCACGGCAGCCTTTGCCGTCATAGAGAAATTGAGCCCGCATTTTGGCGCACTCATGGGCGCCGCAGGGTTCCGCGCGCTCCTCTCGCGCGCACTCGCGCTAGCCGGCGCGGAAGTCGCTTGGCTGGGTGAGATTCAAGTCAAAGCGGACGGCTCATTTGATGGTCTGAACGAACTTGAGGCCCAGGCGGCCCCGGAAGAAATTTCTGATGCCGGCATTATTCTTCTCGCCCGGTTTCTCGGACTTCTGGTAGCGCTAATTGGCGACGAACTAACACTTCAGCTATTGAGCAACATCAACGACTTGCAGTTGATCCCGGAAGGCAAGAATGGCAAAGAGACCTAGCGCCGCGGCTACCCGCAAACTGACGAACAACGCCGCAAGCCAATCGGCAAAGGTCACGATCCGCAAACTGCCGACCGGCGTTCGCGGCCTCGACGACATCTTGGGCGGCGGCATCCCGGAGTTTTCGTTCAACGTCATCGCCGGCATGCCCGGTTGCGGCAAGACTACGATGGCGCATCAGATCGTTTTCGCCAACGCGACGGCGGAAAAGCCCGCGCTCTTTTTCACCGTCCTCGGTGAGCCCGCCATAAAAATGTTGCGCTACCAGCAACAGTTTTCCTTCTTCGACGCATCCAAGTTGGGCAAAGCCGTCCGCTTTATCAATCTCAGCGACCTGGTGTTGAATCAAGATTTGAACGCGGTCCTCGCTGAAATTATCAAGCAGGTCACGGCAATCAATCCGGGGGTCGTGGTGGTGGACTCCTTTCGCACCGTAATGCGCAAACCGCAGGCCGCTGCCGGCGAAATGGAGATGCAGTCTTTCATTCAGCAGCTCACCCAGTTTCTGACCAGTTGGGAAGCCACGACATTTCTAGTCGGCGAATTTAGCGAGGGAGAGACCCAGGGCAATCCGCTGTTCACGATCGCCGACGGCCTCTTCTGGCTTTCGCAGAAGGTGGAAAGAAATTCCGTGGTGCGAAAACTGCAAATCCTGAAAGTGCGCGGGTCGGGTTCGGTGCCGGGATTGCACACCGTCCGCATCAACGAAGACGGGTTGCAAGCCTTCTCGCGCACGCTGGGGTTCATTTCCAAAGCTGGAAAGCCGGCCAAGCGTCGGCGGCTTTCTATGGGCATTCCTGATTTGGACGAGATGATGGGCGGGGGCGTTCTCGAAGGCGACAGCCTGCTCATCGCCGGCCCTTCAGGGACGGGCAAAACGGCGCTGGCCACGCAATTCATTGCCGCGGGACTGCGCAATGGCGAGCCGGGGATCATGGCGATCTTCGAAGAACGACCGAAAGGCTACACCGATCGCGCCGACAGCTTTGGTTTGAATTTGAAGACGCCGCTGGAGAAGGGACGCTTGGAAATCATCTACCTTCGTCCGCTCGATCTCTCGGTGGACGAAACTATGCAGGAGATTCTCGACGCCGTTCAAAGGGTCGGCGCGAAACGTTTGGTGATCGATTCGCTCGTGAGCCTTGAGATGGCGCTGGCGCCCGGTTTCCGCGAGGACTTTCGCGAGTCACTCTACCGGCTGATCGTGGCGTTGACGGGGGCGGGGGTCACGATTCTTAGCACCGTTGAGGTGGAGGATACGTTCACCGGGTTTTCTTTCAGCCACTACACGATTTCGTTCCTGACCGATGACATCATCAGGATGCGCTATGTGGAAATCGACGGCCAGCTTCGGAAAGTCATGGTCGTGATCAAAATGCGCGGCGGCAACCACAGCAAAGACATCCGGGAATATGTCATCACGGACAAGGGCGTGGTCGTCATCCAGCCGCGATCCACCGACTACGACGGACTGACCACCGGAATTCCCACGCGAACCGGCCCGCGCCCGGCGCAAAAGGCAGAACCCCCTCCGGAGCCGAAGGCTAAGTCTAAGGCTAGGGCTGCGAAATAGAAGCTCGGCCGCGGGCAATCTGAAAGTCCGGTTCCCAGGACGGGTCACAGGGTTATCCGGGCCGCGCCGACCCTGGATGAGGGCACAGCCAAGCCTAGCCGCCCGTCCGATTCCCAAGGGCGCCCTTACGTTTGTGGTGTAGGTGTTTAGGTAGACGAGCGTCTCGTCGGGGTGTTGATCCAAGTGACCAAAGCCACGCAGTTCGATAAAGATACGGTCGCGATGAACGAGGCGTTG
>NZ_JAFCWQ010000059.1:0-1868 GCF_049897665.1 Brevundimonas sp. TWP2-3-4b1
CCCCAGATCGTTCTCGGCGATCTTGCGCAGGATCCGCCGCATGATCTTGCCCGAGCGGGTCTTGGGCAGGCCGGGGGCCCACTGGATGGCGTCGGGGGCGGC
Organism: Brevundimonas sp. TWP2-3-4b1; assembly: GCF_049897665.1. Taxonomy (NCBI): domain Bacteria; kingdom Pseudomonadati; phylum Pseudomonadota; class Alphaproteobacteria; order Caulobacterales; family Caulobacteraceae; genus Brevundimonas; species Brevundimonas sp. TWP2-3-4b1. Next base: position 103 of record NZ_JAFCWQ010000059.1, read on the forward strand.
GATCGGGCCGATCTCCTTGCGGACGTGGGCGACCAGGGCCTTCTTCAGGTCGTCGTGCGGCTCCACCCCCTTGTTCAGGGTGACATAGGCGTAGATGCCCTGGCCCTTGATGTCGTGGGGGAAGCCGACCACGGCGGCCTCGGCCACGTCTTCGTGCAGGACCAGGGCGCTCTCGACCTCGGCCGTCCCCATCCGGTGGCCCGAGACGTTGATGACGTCGTCGACCCGGCCGGTGATCCAGTAATAGCCGTCCTCATCCCGGCGGCAGCCGTCGCCGGTGAAATATTTGCCGGGATAGGCGCTGAAATAGGTGTCGAAGAAGCGCTGATGATCGCCCCAGACGGTGCGCATCTGCCCCGGCCATGAGTCGGTGATGCACAGGTTGCCGCTCGCCGCGCCTTCCAGCACCCCGCCTTCGGCATCGACCAGCTCCAGCTCCACCCCGGGCAGGGGCCGGGTCGCCGACCCCGGCTTCAGGTCGGTCGCGCCGGGCAGGGGAGAGATCAGGGCCCCGCCCGTCTCGGTCTGCCACCAGGTGTCGATGATCGGCAGCCGGCCCTCGCCGACCACCTCGTGATACCAGCGCCAGGCCTCGGGATTGATCGGCTCGCCGACCGTGCCGAGCAGGCGCAGAGACTTTCGGCTGGACGATTTCACCGGTTCGTCGCCGTCGCGCATCAGGGCCCGCAGGGCCGTGGGGGCGGTGTAGAAGATCTCGACCTGGTGCTTGTCGACCACCTGCCAGAAGCGGCGGTTGTCCGGATAGTTGGGCACCCCCTCGAACATCAGGGTCGTGGCCGCGTTCGAGAGCGCGCCATAGACGACATAGGAGTGGCCGGTGACCCAGCCCACGTCGGCCGTGCACCAGAAGACCTCGCCCGGCCGATAGTCGAACACCAGTTCGTGGGTATAGCTGACCCAGAACAGATAGCCGCCGGTGGTGTGCAGCACGCCCTTGGGCTTGCCGGTCGAGCCCGAGGTATAGAGGATGAACAGCGGGTCCTCGGCGTTCATCGGCTCGCACGGGCAGTCGTCGGAGACGGTCGCGACGGCGACCTCGAACCGCACATCCCGGCCCTCGACGATCGCCACATCGGCGCCGGTGTGGGCGATGACCAGCACCGTCTCGACCGCCACCTTGGTCAGGGCCTCGTCGACATTGGCCTTGAGCGGGATCCGCTTGCCGGCGCGCAGGCCCTCGTCGGCGGTGATGACCAGCTTCGAGCCGCAGTCCTCGATCCGCCCGGCGATGCTGTCGGGAGAAAAGCCGCCGAACACCACCGAATGCACGGCCCCGATGCGCGCGCAGGCCAGCATGGCCACCGCCGCCGCCGGGATCATGGGCAGATAGATCGTCACCCGGTCGCCCTTCGCCACGCCCAGGGCCTTGAGCACATTGGCCATGCGGCACACCTGTCGGTGCAGCTCGGCATAGGTGATCGCGCCCGAGACCGCCGGGTCGTCGCCCTCGAACAGGATGGCCGTCTGGTCGGCGCGTTCGGCCAGGTGCCGGTCCACGCAGTTCCAGGCGACATTCAGCACCCCGTCGGCGAACCAGCGGATGCGGAAATCGTCCTTGTGAAACGACACGTCCTTGATGACGGTCGGAGGCGTCATCCAGTCCAGCCGCCCGGCCTGTTCGGCCCAGAAGGCGTCCGGCGTCTCGCGCGCCGCGAGCCGCGCGGCCTCGTAGGCGGCGGCGTCCATATGGGCGCGTTCGGCCCAGTCGGCAGGGACGGGATACAGGTCGGGGTCGGTCATGGGGG
>NZ_JAFCWQ010000060.1:0-1540 GCF_049897665.1 Brevundimonas sp. TWP2-3-4b1
AGCCCATAGGCCATATCCCGCCAGCCGAAGCCGAAGCTGCCTACTATGCCATGCTAGCCGAACAGCCCCTGGCCGCGTAACTTAAGCCAAATGGCCTCCGGCAAACCCGGGGCGGTTCAAACAGCCCCTGGCCGCGTAACTTAAGCCAAATGGCCTCCGGCAAACCCGGGGCGGTTCAGTTCTGGGATTTTCCGAGCTGCTCTCCAGATCGGAACTTAACCCGGAGCAGTCCGAACAGGCCGACCGGATCCAACAAGGCGGCCATCGCCTTCTGAGCGTAGTCGACGAAATGATCCGCGTTTCGGAAGGCGCAGAGCTCGCTGCAACAAGCCAGGCGTCGCCCGCTGTCGTCAATCTGCCCGTCCCGGACCGCGTTCACAGAGTCCTCTATGTAGACGACAGCGAGGCAAACCGGCGCCTGATCGTCACGGTTCTTCGGAGCCAGGGCTTTGACTGCGAAACCGAGAATAACGGCCAGCAGGGACTGGAAGCAGTAAGGACCGGCGATTGGGATCTGATCCTGATGGATATCCAGATGCCGGTTATGGACGGTGTGGCGGCTAGTCGCGCTATCCGGGCCCTCCGGGACTTCCGAAGCAGGGTGCCCATCGTCGCCGTTACGGCAAATACACTCGTCGCCCAGCTCGAGACCTATGTCGCCGCCGGCATTAACGACTGGATCGAGAAGCCCGTAGATATTGGCCTCCTGATCGAAAAATCCCTAGGTTGAGCAACTAGCGGATGGCGCGAGTCCGTTCCGGATGTGGCGGGCACCCGAGAGCTTCGCTGACGGCCACGTATTTCCGAAAGTAAATTGACTGAACCCTTCGGTGCGAAAAGGCGGACGCCGGAAATGTCCGCTAAGGGTCGGGTTCAGCCTTTAGCCTGCTGCCCGATAACGGACATTCGACGGACGCGCCGTAAGCGGACATCGTGCAGGTCTGTTCCAGGTGGAAAGCGAGCCTTAGCGTCACCTTTAAGGCGCACGTTGAGGAACATCGTTCTCCCCACCCTGTTTAATTCGTGCGACTAAAGCTTATGCAGGGAAACATGCGACGCGATCATTCGCTCAGGTGGGCGGACACGCTTCAGGCAGTATTTCGTGCTTCTGAACAATCAGGTCTGTCCGGCGGTCGGCGGTCGGCGATCGCGTCGTTGGAGTACACGACCGAGCGCAAACGGGTGACGGATCCAGCACCATCGGGCCCTATTGCAGGCCTAGCCCCGCGAGCGTACGGCCAAGCTAAGTTTGGGCTGACAGAGGCCTCGGGACCGCGCCATGATTCGTCACCCGCGCTTTATTGGTGCAAGGTGAGGGTTGGCCGGTCCCGAGGCAGCCGCACTATGGCAATGAAGTCAGCTAAAGCCCTCAATGTCCCCGCGTCGAGGGTGGCACAAGAAATTTCCTCCGAAGAGCGCCTCGTTCGAGTACGTTCCTGAATGAACCGAACTACGCCGAAGCTGCGTATCTACGCTGAGCGACTCATCGTTGGTGAGATGAGCCGAAATGCGTCTGCCGAATCACAACCCACGGCAGCCT
>NZ_JAFCWQ010000061.1:0-1513 GCF_049897665.1 Brevundimonas sp. TWP2-3-4b1
ACGGTCGCGATGAACGAGGCGTTGGTCCTCAGTTCGCTTCGCCAGCAAGAACTCGTCGGCCTCACAGAGGAGTTAAACGCCAAACTGCGGCGCGAAATCATCGAGCGGAAGTTGGCGGAGGCGACGCTCCACGAGAGCGACGAACGCTATCGCGCCCTGTTCGAGATGGGGCCCGTGGCCATCTATTCCTGCAATGCCTCGGGTGTAATTCAGAATTTTAACCGCCGCTGCGCCGAACTGTGGGGGCGCGAGCCAACGGCAGGGGATAAAGACGAGCGGTTTTCTGGCGCAGTCAAGATGTTCTGGTTGGACGGCGGTTACATGCCCCACGACCAATGTCCCATGGCTGACGTGTTGAGCGGCAAGATACCAGAGGCGCGGGACGTGGAAGTGCAGGTCGAGCGGCCTGACGGCACGCGGATTATCGTGCTCAAGAATATCCGTCCGCTAAAGAACGAGCGCGGAGAAATCACCGGGGCAATCAACAGCTTTTTCGACGTCACCGAGCGCCGGGCAGCACAGGACGCCGTCCGCGCGAGCGAGGCGCGATTTCGGATGCTCTTCGAGTTTATCGACGAGGGCTTCTGCACGCTCGAAAAGCTTGATACCGGCACCGGCGAGCCGAGCGACTTCCGCTACCTCTCTGCCAATGCAGGCTTTGAAAAACAAACCGGTGTCGGCGGCGTCGTTGGCAAGACCGTTCGGGAAGCGTTTCCTGAGGAGCCCCAAGAATGGTTCGACACCTACGACGCGGTCATGGCGACGGGAGAGCCGATCCGTTTCGAGCGCGATCTGGCATCGCAGGGGCGAACCCTGGAGTTGTTCGCCTTTCGCTTCGAGGATGAAGCCGTCCTGAAAGTCGGTGTGATCTTCCTCGACGTGAGCCTGCGCAAACATCATGAGGAACGGCAGGAGCTGCTCCTGAAGGAGATGGATCACCGGATCAAGAACCTGTTCGCCATCGTCGGAGGAATGGTGACGTTGAGCGCTAGGTCAGCGACCACGCCCAAGGAGCTGGCCCAGACCATTCAAGGCCGGCTGAGCGCGCTCGCCAGCGCCCACCAAATGATCAGGCCGGGGCCTTCAGCGGCCCCGGCCACCAAGCGGGAAACCACCTTAGGCGATTTGATCCAAAAGGTTCTCTCGCCCTACGCGGAACTGGCGGGATCAGGCGGCGTCGCACGCACCGAAATCGGCGGGCCGGAAATTGCGGTCGGCGCCGAGGCCGCCACGAACGTCGCGCTCGTGATGCATGAGTTGGCGACGAACGCGGCCAAGTATGGCGCCCTGTCGGTCCCCGGCGGGCGCGTCCGCATTTCGTGGGTGGTAGCCAAGGGGCGCCTCGCTCTTTCGTGGGAAGAAAAGGGCGGGCCCGCGATCACGAACCCACCGGAGCGGGAGGGCTTCGGCAGCGTATTGGCCCGCAGAAGCGTCGAAGGGGGGCTCGGTGGCGACGTAACGTTCCACTGGTATCCCGACGGGTTGGTGGTTCTTGTTTCGGCAGAGACGGAAC
>NZ_JAFCWQ010000062.1:0-1494 GCF_049897665.1 Brevundimonas sp. TWP2-3-4b1
CATGCGCGACATCAACCATTTCATCGACGGCGCGTCCTTCACCGGCGCCTCGGGCCGGTTCGCCGATGTGTTCAATCCCAACACCGGCGAGGTCCAGGCCCGGGTGCAGCTGGCCTCGGTCGCCGAGATGGATCGCGCCGTCCAGGCCGCCCAGACCGCCTTCGAGGGCTGGTCCTCGACCAACCCCCAGCGCCGCGCCCGGGTGATGTTCGAGTTCAAGCGTCTGGTTGAAGCCAATATGAACGACCTGGCCGAACTGCTGTCGGCCGAACACGGCAAGGTCGTCGCCGACTCGAAGGGCGACATCCAGCGGGGCCTGGAAGTGATCGAGTTCGCCTGCGGCATCCCCCATGTGCTGAAGGGCGAATACACCCACGGGGCCGGCCCCGGCATCGACGTCTATTCGATGCGCCAGCCTCTGGGCGTGGTGGCGGGCATCACCCCGTTCAACTTCCCCGCCATGATCCCGATGTGGATGTTCGGCGTCGCCATCGCCGTCGGCAACACCTTCATCCTCAAGCCGTCGGAGCGCGATCCGTCGGTGCCGGTCCGTCTGGCCGAGCTGATGATGGAGGCCGGCGCGCCCGCAGGCGTCCTGAACGTCGTCCACGGCGACAAGGTCGCGGTCGACGCCATCCTGACCCACCCGCTGATCCATGCCGTCAGCTTCGTCGGCTCGTCCGACATCGCCCACTATGTCTATCAGACCGGCGCGGCCAACCATAAGCGCGTCCAGGCCATGGGCGGGGCCAAGAACCACGGCATCGTCCTGCCCGACGCCGACATGGACCAGGTGATCAAGGACCTGTCGGGGGCCGCCTACGGCTCGGCCGGGGAACGCTGCATGGCCCTGCCCGTGGTCGTGCCCGTCGGCAAGAAGACCGCCGACGAACTCCGTGAACGGATGATCGCCGAGATCCCGACCATGCGGGTCGGCGTCTCCACCGACGCCGGGGCCCACTACGGCCCCGTCGTCACGGCCCAGCACAAGGCCCGGGTCGAGGGCTGGATCGAGCAGGGGGTGAAAGACGGCGCCGAACTGGTCGTCGACGGCCGTGGCTTCTCGCTGCAGGGCCACGAGCGCGGCTATTTCATCGGCCCGTCGCTGTTCGACCATGTCACCCCGGAGATGGAGTCCTACAAGGAGGAGATCTTCGGCCCCGTGCTGCAGATCGTGCGCGCCGCCAGCTTCGAGGAGGCCCTGTCGCTGCCGTCCAAGCACCAGTACGGCAACGGCGTCGCCATCTTCACCCAGAACGGCCGCGCGGCCCGCGACTTCGCCGCCCGGGTCAATGTCGGCATGGTGGGGATCAACGTCCCGATCCCGGTGCCGGTCGCCTATCACACCTTCGGCGGCTGGAAGCGCTCGGCCTTCGGCGACACCAACCAGCACGGCATGGAGGGCGTGAAGTTCTGGACCAAGGTCAAGACCATCACCGCCCGCTGGCCGGACAGTGACCTCGAGCACGCCGATAGCTCGTTCGTGATCCCGAC
>NZ_JAFCWQ010000063.1:0-1479 GCF_049897665.1 Brevundimonas sp. TWP2-3-4b1
TCCGGCGTTCGACCCGAACCCCAGCCGAGCGCAGCGCGGTCTCGAGCGTCGCGCCGTCGTCCCGCAGGGGGTCGATGTCGGCGTTGACGATGGTGACGGGAGCGAGGCCACGCAGATTGGCGGCGACGAGGTTGAAGCGGGGATCCTGCTGATCGGCCGGACCGCGCAAGGCATATTGGCCGAACCACGTCAGGGTGGCGGTGCGCAGCGGCAGGCTTTCGGTGTTCGCCATTTTCGAAGCCAGCATCGGATCGGCGTTGGCGATGGGATAGACTGCCAGGATCGCCTCTGGCTGAGTCCAGCCTGCGTCTCGCGCAGAGATCGCGACATTCAGGGCCAGATTGCCCCCAGCGCTTTCACCGGCGACCGCGATGTTATCGGGATTTCCACCCCAGGAGGCGGCGTTCTGAACCACCCATCGCCACGCGGCATTGGCGTCGTCGTGAGCGGCGGGGAACTTGTTTTCGGGGCCTTTGCGATACTCAACCGAGACCACGATCGCGTTGAGGGCCTTGGCCATGGCGCGCGGCGTGGCGTCATACACGTCGAGGTCGGCGATGACCCAGCCGCCGCCGTGGTAGTAGACCACGACCGGGAGGTCCGTGCCCGTGGCGTTCGCGGGCTTGTAGATGCGAGCCGGCTGCTGGCCGGCTCCGGCGGGATACATCAGGTTCTGCGTGGTCACGCTTGCATCGGCGGCCGTGGACATGCCCATGTCGGTCTTGACCCGCATCACCGCCTGATCTGGCGACGGCTGTGTGCTAGCCTGTGCGACGCTCAGGGACTCGATCGGCCGTGCTCCGAGCGCGGCCAGAGCGTCGAGCACTCGCTGCATGTCAGCGTCGGGCGCGCCACTCATTCCAGCCATAGCTTGAGCTTCGCTATCGCGCATCAACATGCCGCCCATCGACCCGCAGGCGGCCAGTGTCGCGGCCAGACCCACGGAGGCGGCCAGAGCAGCCATACGAGCGATTTTCATGAGAGTTCCTTGTGGCTTAAAGGCCTTTCGCTGAAAGAACCCGGGTCGGCCGGCGATGTTCCAAACGGTAGAGGTCGAAGAAGGGGGCGGCGATCTTCTGCCGAACAAGCCACTGGGTGCCGCACTGTCCCTCAGGCTCTGTAGCCGAGCGCCTGTTCTTCGACTGCGGACCGAACCTTCATGAGCGCACGACGCATCCAGGACTTCATAGTGCCCAGCGGAATGCCGTCTCTCTTGGCAAGAGCATCATAGGATTTGCCGTCTACAAAAGCCGCGTGAAGATGTTCACGCTCGCGGGCACTCAGTTGGGCGAGCTCTTTCAAGACCCGCTGCCACTGCTGTTGCTTGATCACGGCATCGAGCGCACTGGGCGCATCATCTTCAATCTGGTCAAGTTCGTCGTTGGTCATCGGGCGCTGCGAACGCCTCCAGTCTAGAGAACGGTTCCGCGCGATAGCCGATAGCCATGCGATGGAACTTCCCCGCTCTGGATCAAACTG
>NZ_JAFCWQ010000064.1:0-1444 GCF_049897665.1 Brevundimonas sp. TWP2-3-4b1
CAGCTCTGCTGCATCGCCCCCGCTAGCCCCGATCCGTCCGGGCATGTCCGGGCAGTGTCCGGGCTGTTGTGTCGCTAGAACCCAGTGGTGGCGGGGATTGTCCGGGCTGTCCGACCTGTCCGGGCTAATTCCGAATTCGCTATATAGAGATGAGGATCAGATCCTTTTCCTATTAGCGATTCAAATAGGGTGGACAGGTCGGACAGCCCGGACGGATCAGGATTTCCTGTTGATCGTCAATGTGTTGGCGAACCCGCCTGCACACACTCAGCCCGGACAGTGCCCGGACATGCCTGTCCGAGTTGGGGTGGCGACCGACGCGGTTGGGGCTTGGGGATCGGGCAATGGGTGTCTGGCCCGGCGAAGCCGGGGCTGGTGACCGTGGCGGTGTAATCAGAAAAATCGAGGTCGGGGGACCCGAGGCCCCCGGCCATCTAAGTTCTGAGACGACTACCCTCGGCGCCTATGAATCGAATTGAATATTCGGGAGCCAGTTACCCTAGAATACGATCTCTGTGGCCAAGGGAGCCAAAAACCATCCAGCAAGGAGCCAAACTGTCGTCAAAGCAAAAAACGACCAATTCTCAATCCTGTGTGCAATCACAAGCGCAGGTAAATAGAACAGAGAGAAAAATAGGTCGAACAGCAGGTATGTGTAAAAAACCGCATTCAACCTGCCGAATATGAAACATGCGCCCGTCGCAGCGATAGCAGCCCAGAACGCAGTCCATAGGCGCTGCGGAATAATCTCTCGAACAACTGTCATTGGGGCCGACACCGATTATCTGTTGCGCAAGAAGTAGCCACTTCGCCTCCAAACTCAGTGAGGCGCTCGGCCGAAGCGCCTGCCGCTGCGGCAGCACCTCCTCCACGACCTTGATATGGGGTCAACACACCGCTTTGTTGCAGACGAGCCGAGGTCGATCCCCTAGCTGCCGCGCGATCTGTGGCGGCTGATCTGGCCCGATCTGTTGCTCGTTGCGTTGCTGTGGATGCCCTCGCTCCAGCCCCTCTTGCGGCCCCGCCTACTACGGCACCGGCGGCGGCCCCAACGATTGGATTGTCTCCGCTCAACTGAGCACCTGTCGCCCCCCCAATGGCTCCCCCGGCTACGGCTTCTATCACTCCAGCCGCGCGTGCCGCACGCGTTACCTGAACACCGCGTGCGATGAGGCTACCGGCCCCCGCTCCTGTCCCTCCGGCAATCGCACCAATCGCAGCCTGAGTGCCCACGCGACCAAGGTCGAGATTGTCGAGACTGCGGCCTTCTAGAAAGACTTGGGCCGCAACTTCGATACCGGCACCAGCCCCACCTCCAATAATCGCGCCGCAAATAAAGGGCGGACATTCACCCGTCGGGTCGGTCTGATTGACCGGATCATTCCCCACATACCCATAGAGGTTCATTCCCGCCTCATACCCCACGGGGTCGGTCTGCAGGAAC
>NZ_JAFCWQ010000065.1:0-1285 GCF_049897665.1 Brevundimonas sp. TWP2-3-4b1
ATGGCCAAGGAAAAGTTCGAACGTAACAAGCCGCATTGCAACATCGGCACGATCGGTCACGTGGACCACGGCAAGACGACGCTGACGGCTGCGATCACGATGGTTCTGGCCAAGGCCAGCGGCGGCAAGGCGATGAACTACGCCGACATCGACGCCGCGCCGGAAGAAAAGGCCCGCGGCATCACGATCAACACCGCGCACGTGGAATATGAGACGGCTGCCCGTCACTATGCCCACGTCGACTGCCCCGGCCACGCCGACTATGTGAAGAACATGATCACCGGCGCCGCCCAGATGGACGGCGCGATCCTGGTGGTCTCGGCCGCCGACGGCCCGATGCCCCAGACCCGCGAGCACATCCTGCTGGCCCGTCAGGTCGGCGTGCCGGCCCTGGTGGTGTTCATGAACAAGGTCGACCTGGTCGACGACGCCGAGCTGCTCGAGCTGGTCGAGATGGAGGTGCGCGAGCTGCTTTCGTCCTACCAGTTCCCGGGCGACGACATTCCGATCACCATGGGCTCGGCCAAGGCCGCGACCGACGGCGTGAACCCGGAAATCGGCGAGCAGCAGGTTCTGAAGCTGATGCAGACCGTGGACGACTACATCCCGCAGCCGGCCCGTCCCCTGGACCTGCCGTTCCTGATGCCGGTGGAAGACGTGTTCTCGATCTCGGGCCGCGGCACCGTGGTCACGGGTCGTATCGAAAAGGGCATCGTCAAGGTCGGCGAGGAGGTCGAGATCGTCGGCATCCGTCCGGTCCAGAAGACGACCTGCACGGGCGTGGAAATGTTCCGCAAGCTGCTGGACCAGGGCCAGGCGGGCGACAACGTCGGCGTGCTGCTGCGCGGCACCAAGCGTGAGGACGTCGAGCGCGGCCAGGTCCTGTGCAAGCCCGGCTCCATCACGCCCCACACCAAGTTCGTCGCCGAGGCCTACATCCTGAACAAGGAAGAGGGCGGCCGTCACACGCCGTTCTTCACCAACTACCGCCCGCAGTTCTACTTCCGCACCACGGACGTGACCGGGATCGTTCAGCTGAAGGAAGGCGTCGAGATGATCATGCCCGGCGACAACGCCGAGCTGAACGTCGAACTGATCACCCCGATCGCCATGGACCAGGGCCTGCGCTTCGCCATCCGTGAAGGCGGCCGCACCGTCGGCGCCGGCGTCGTCGCCAAGATCGTCGAGTAGTCAACACGACGGCCCGAATGGGCTGACTGAACGAGGCCCCGGAGCAATCCGGGGCCTTTTTCTTTGCCCTTCTCCCCCTGCGGGAGAAGGTGGC
>NZ_JAFCWQ010000066.1:0-1170 GCF_049897665.1 Brevundimonas sp. TWP2-3-4b1
CCTGTCAGGATCCCGATCCTTGCGAGATCGGGATTCTTGTCCAGGCGTCCTAGAAGTTGATGCCGATGGTGGCGCGACGGTTCAGAGGCTCGCGAACGCCGTCGGCGGTCGGACGGGCCAGGTTGGTTTCACCCTTGCCGTCGAGAGCGATGACGCCGCCGGCGACGCCTTGAGCGACCAGGGCGTCAGCCACGGTGCGCGAGCGACGGTTCGACAGGCCCACGTTGTAGGCGGCCGAGCCGGAGGTGTCGGCGTAGCCGACGACCAGCACGCGCGTCGGACGACCCGACTTGGCGTAGTTGGCGGCCTGCGTGACCACCGAACGGGCTTCGGCCGTCAGGTCCGAGCGATCCCAGTCGAAGTAGACCACGAACTCACGCGCGACCGGAGCCGGCGGAGGCGGCGGCGGCGGGGGAGGAGGCGGGGGCGGGGGAGGCGGGGGCGGCGGCGGGGGCGGCGGCGGGGGCGGCGGCGGCGGAGCGTCGGCGGCTCCGAAGGCGTAGCGCAGACCCAGGGTCACCGTGTGGCTCTCGTCGTAGTCGCCGTCGAACGTGCCGTAGTTGTTCACGGCCGCCGTGGAGTTCGTGAACGTCTTGAACTCCATGTCGCCCGTCAGATAGCGGTACGTCAGGTCGATGTTGGCGCGGTCGCCGATCGCATAGCTCAGGCCCGCCAGGGCTTGCGCCGCAAACTTGGTCGAGCTGTCGTCAGCCGCGATCGAGACCGTGCGCTGGCCGCGGATCGTGCCCACGAACTCGGTGTTGACGCGGTTCACGCCGACGCCGAGGCCCACGAACGGACGAACGCCCCAGTACTCGCCGCCGATGTCATAGATGACATTGGCCATGAGCGTAGTGGATTCGATGTCGCCTTCCGGCGAGAAGCAGGGGCCCGTGGCCGGCGTGAAGTTACACACGCCCGACGGAACCGAACCCGTCGAGTGACGGATGCGACCGATGTCGCCCGAGCGGTAACCGCCTTCGAGCTCGACGCGCCAGTTCGGGTTGAACCGGTAGCCCAGACGCGCGAACGCGGCCCAGCCGTCGTTCACTTCGGCATTCCAGTTCACGCCGTTGCCGGACGCTTCCAGGTTGATGTCGTCGATCTTGTGGTAACCGGCGTCAATCGCGCCGTACCAGCCGTCCGGCTCAGCCGAAGCAGCACCAGCGG
>NZ_JAFCWQ010000067.1:0-1068 GCF_049897665.1 Brevundimonas sp. TWP2-3-4b1
GTGTGCCCCTTGGCCCTTTGAGGCCGTGGGTGAGCCTGGGTCAGGCTGTGATCTTCCAAACCCGAACAGTTGCACGGGACCTGGATCCCGCACTGGCAAGGAAGGGTCGCAAGATGACACAGGATGGAGCGTTTGTCGGCATTGATGTGAGCAAGGCCAGGCTGGATGTCGCCGTCACGACCGGCGAGGTCTGGTCGGTCGGCAACGACCGGGCGGGCTGGACCGAACTGATCGGCCGGCTCGGGACGATCGGCGCTGACGCCATAGGTCTGGAGCCCTCGGGCGGCTACGAGCGGGGTGCGATCGAGGCCCTGACCGGGGCCGGCCTGCCCGTGCGGCGGGTGGAGGCCGGCCGGGTCCGCGCCTTCGCCGGCATCCTGGGCCTCAAGGCAAAGACCGATCGGATCGACGCGATGTTGATCGCCCGCTTCGTCCAGACCCTGCCGGGCCGGGCCGTCGAGCCAGACGCGCGCTCCCGGGCGCTGGCCGAGCTGGTCGATGCCCGCCGGGCCCTGTGCGAGGAACAGGTCCGGATCCGGAACCAGACCGAACAGGTGCGCGATCTCATGCTGCGCCGGATGGCCGTTCGCCGTCTGAACCGGATGAAGGCCGACGTCCTCCTGCTGGAGAAGCGTCTGACCGACGTCGTCGCCGCCGATCCCGAACTGGCCGACCGCGACCGCCGCATGCGCTCGGTTCCGGCCGTCGGCCCCGTGCTGAGCTGGACCCTGATGGCCCACCTGCCGGAACTGGGCCGGCTGAGCCACAAACAGATCGCCGCCCTCGTCGGCGTCGCCCCCTACGATCGCCAGAGCGGAACCCTCAAGGGCCGCGGCATGATCCGGGGCGGACGCGCCGTCGTGCGCAACGTCGCCTACATGGCCGCCCTGATCGGCGCCCGATACAACCCCGTCCTCAAGGCTATGAAGCAGCGGCTCGCCGACAAGGGAAAACCCGGCAAGGTCATCCTCGTCGCCCTCATCAACAAGCTCATGACCCTGCTTAACGCCATCGTCCGCGACCGCTCCGAATGGAGAACCGCAACCCGATGACGAACACAGTTGCTCA
>NZ_JAFCWQ010000068.1:0-1057 GCF_049897665.1 Brevundimonas sp. TWP2-3-4b1
CTAGAGCACTTTGCGACCTGATTGAATCTCCGGGGATTCCCAAGGGAGCCGGGTTCTGATTCAACATTCCTGCTGGAGGCGGAGGCCAGCATGAATGAGCAAGGCGCTTTCGGTGGATCTGCGGGATCGTGTGATCGCCGCGATTGATAGCGGGATGTCGTGCCGTCAGGCGGCGGCGCGGTTCGGGGTCAGCGCGGCGAGCGCAATCCGCTGGCGCTCGCGGGTCCGCAGACAGGGCGACGTGCGGCCGGGGCCTCTGGGCGGGGATCGTCGCTCTGGGCGGATCGAAGGCCATGCCGACCTGATCCTGAGCCTGGTCGAGCGCAAGAGCGACATCACCTTGGCCGAGCTTCGGGCGGCGCTGGCGGAGCAGGGCGTGGCGACTAGCCTGTCGAGCCTGTGGCGGTTCTTCGTGCGCCGCCGGATCACGCTCAAAAAAAGTCGGCGCACGCGGACGAGCAGAGCCGTCCCGACGTCCTGATCCGGAGACAAGCATGGTTCGACAGCCAGCTCGACCTCGATCCCGAACGGCTCGTCTTCATCGATGAGACTGGAGCCTCCACCAAGATGGCCCGCCGCCACGGGCGAGCGCCGCGCGGCCAGAGGCTGAGGTGCAGCGTGCCCCACGGTCACTGGAAGACCACCACCTTCGTCGGCGCCCTGCGGCTGAGCGGCATGACCGCCCCGATGGTGATCGACGGCCCGATGAACGGGGCCTGGTTCCTGGCCTATGTCCACCAGATGCTGGCCCCGACCCTGAAGCCCGGCGACGTCGTGATCATGGACAACCTCGCCGCCCACAAAAGCACGCCCATCAGGGATGCGATCGAGGCCGTCGGCGCACGGCTGCTGTTCCTGCCGCCCTACAGCCCCGACCTCAATCCGATCGAGAACGCCTTCGCCAAGCTCAAGGCGATGCTGAGAAAGGCCGCCGCCAGATCCATCGACCAGCTCTGGGACGCCATCGCCCGGATCATCCAGACCTACTCGCCGCTGGAATGCGCAAACTACTTCGCCGCCGCAGGCTACGATGCAGACTGATCGGAAAATGCTCTAG
>NZ_JAFCWQ010000069.1:0-977 GCF_049897665.1 Brevundimonas sp. TWP2-3-4b1
CTTACGATCGGTCGGGCTCAGATGCACGGTGACGCCTGTACGCATCCCGCAGACTCGCACGACGCCACGCCCCGGGGAATCCCACCTCAGACTCTTATGTCCCGATCATTCCACTAGCGCCATGACCATGATCGTCGTCACGCCCTGGAGGCACGTGGTTTACGGGCAGGCTTGACCGCGTTCTTCCCCTGCCGGCCACCCGAGCCCAAGCCCATCGACTTTGCGAGAGCCGAGCGTGCCTGCGAATAATCGGGGTGCACCATGGGGAAGTCTTTCGGGAGACCGAAATGCTCGCGATACGATTCCGGCGTCCAGCCTTTAAGCGTTAGGTGACGCTTCATGGATTTGAACAAGCGACCGTCGATCAGAGACCTGATGCCGTCCGGAGTAATGAGTTTTCTGATCGAAGAGGGCGTCAGCCGCTCGGGCGGCTCGACTTCCGGCTCGAACGGCTGACCGACGTTGGCCAACGATGAGTGAATGGTCGCGATCAGGCCGGGCAGTTCGTCAGGGCTGACGCGGTTGTTGCTGACGAAGTTTGCCACAATGCCCACGGTCATATCGAGCAGGCCAGTCTTGTCGTCGGTCAAAGTCATCTCTCCACGGTGTTGATCCACCATACGGCGAAGATCATCGGAAGGAAGACTTACTCAAGAGTTTGAACTGCCTGGACCGACACTCGGGCACCGGGAATTTATCCGATCACTGCGCTCCCGAAGGAGAGGATAAGGAATCCGCGCAGCACCGACGCCGGAAATTTGGTCGTCCCACAAACCCGATTTAGCCAAGTCTGGCTGACGTTCGTCGTGATCTGGATTTGCGAGACCGACGATTTAGATGTCGATTGGGTGGTCTTACCTTAGGTGATGTGGACAAAGTGGATTCCCAAATCAGCTGATCGCTGATTCAAGGCTGTTCTTTGCGGAGAGCAGCCATGGTTCGTGGTTTGATGTCGGATGCGGAGTGGGCGTTCTTCG
>NZ_JAFCWQ010000070.1:0-953 GCF_049897665.1 Brevundimonas sp. TWP2-3-4b1
ACCTATGCGTCGCGCCACGGCCATGCCTTCATCGACCGGTCGCTCTATCTGCCCAAGGCCTGGACAGACGACCCCTCCCGGATGGCGGCGGCGCATGTCCCGCCCGGCACGGTGTTCGCCACCAAGCCGGCCCTGGCGCGCCGGATGATCGAGCAGGCGATCGCCGCCGATGTCCCCTTCGCCTGGGTGGCGGCTGACACCGTCTATGGGGTTGGCGAGATCGAGACCGCGCTGCGGCGCGCCGGGAAGGGCTATGTGCTGGGCGTGGCCAGCAGTCATCACTTTGGATCATGGGGGGACAAGCCCTGCGTGGCCGGCACGGCCGGGGAAATCGCCACGGGGCTAGCCGCCAGCGCCTGGACGCGGCGATCGGCTGGCGAGGGAACCAAGGGACCAAGGCTTCATGACCGGGCCTATTGCGAACTGGCCGATCTGGACGCCGGCGAATACGACGCGGCGCGATCCGGCCTGTGGACCCGCGGCCTGCTAATCCGTCGCAACATCGCCGATGGCGACCTGGCCTTCTTCGCCACATGGTGTCCGGCCGGCACGGGCATCGACACCCTGGTCAAGGCGGAAGGCCACCGCTGGGCCATTGAGGACAGCTTCGAGACCGCCAAGAACGAACTCGGCCTCGATCACAATGAGACCCGCTCCTGGCACGGCTGGCATCGGCACGTCGCCCTGGTCATGCTGGCATTCGCCATGACCGCCGCCATCCGCCACCACGCCAACATCCCCACGCCCCCAAAAACGAAAGCGTGGAGGACGCGACAGCTGCTTCAAAAGAGTTGATCCGCTGGTCGACCCAGGAAATCCGCCGCATCGCCAATCGCCTGGCTCAGCGCCAGATCCAGCCAGCCCAAGTCATCGCATGGTCCCTATGGCGAAGAGCACACCAGGCCGTCGCTCGACGGGCCCACCTCCATATGAAAGCGCAACTGTAATGCTAG
>NZ_JAFCWQ010000071.1:0-838 GCF_049897665.1 Brevundimonas sp. TWP2-3-4b1
AGGACCATCAGGGGCGCGAGCGCCCAGAGTCTTTGATTGCTCATCGGTCCCTCAGGTCAAAAGCTGAATGACGGCCTGCACCAGCTGTGTGGTGGGGTCGACCTGGTACACGGAGCCGTCGTTGTACCGGTACTGGCTCTGGGCGCTGTCGGCGTACTGGTTCCGATAGGCATAGGGCACGTTGTAGACGTCGTAGCCGGCCGGCAGCCGCTGGCCGACGTTGAACTGCTGACCCGTCAACAGGGCCGCGACCTGGCCGATCGACGAGGTCTGCGGATCGACTCGATACAGCACGCCGTCGGCATACCGATACTGCGCCCCGTCGTTCAGGCCGTAGTACTGCGACAGCGACTGCGGCGGCTGCTGATAGGCGTACTGGCTGGGCCAGGTATTGCCCGGCGAAAGGATGCCGCCCAGCACGGGCAGATAGCCCAGCAGCCCGCCCTGGGGCGTGGTCCGGTAGACGTAGCCGTCGCGATACTGATAGTCGCCGTCGCCGCCCAGCGTGCGCCACAGATAGTTGTAGCGGTTGTACGGATCCTGGGCCCGTTCGATCTGACGCGCCTGTCCCGGCGGCAGACAGCCGTTGTCACGCTTGGCCAGCCCCGGCGGGCACCCGTTCATCAGCCCGCGATTGGCCTCGCGACGCAGGACGACCACGCCGTTGTCGACCGTGACCCGTTGTTCGACCTCGCGGCGGACGTCGCGTTCCATCCGGTCCTGACCGCGCGCCATATCGCGGGCGACGTCGGGGATACGGCCCTCGACCTGCCGCTCCATGCGGTCGTTGCCGCGGCCGTGATCGCCGCCCCGGTTGTCGTTGCCGCCGCCCCGGTTT
>NZ_JAFCWQ010000072.1:0-817 GCF_049897665.1 Brevundimonas sp. TWP2-3-4b1
TATTTTGCCCAGGCGGAGCTCGACCGCCCGTTCAAGCGATGATCGCCTTCATAGACGATCACCGGAAGGCTTATGGGGTCGAGCCGATCTGCAAGGTCCTGCCGATCGCCCCATCCACCTACCACGAGCGCCAGGCTCAGCGGCGTGATCCGGCCCGGCTGTCGGCGCGGGCGCGCCGGGACCTGGAGCTGAAGCCGCAGATCGCCCGGGTGTTCGCCGAGAACTTCGCCGTCTACGGCGTGCGCAAGATCTGGCGGCAGATGCGGCGCGAGGAGATTTCCCTCGCGCGCTGCACGGTGGAGCGGCTGATGCGCCAGATGGGCCTGCGAGGGGTGATCCGGGGCAAGCCGGTGCGCACGACGATCAGCGACAAGGCCGCGCCGTGCCCGCGCGATCACGTGAACCGCCAGTTCCACGCGCCGGCCCCTGACCGGCTGTGGCTGTCAGACTTCACCTATGTCGCGACCTGGGCAGGCTTCGTCTACGTCGCCTTCGTGATCGACGCCTACGCCCGGCGGATCGTCGGCTGGCGCGCCAGCCGCACGGCCCACGCCAGCTTCGTGCTCGACGCCCTCGAGCAGGCGCTTCATGACCGCCGGCCGGCTCACCGGGCGGGCCTGATCCACCACTCCGATCGCGGGTCGCAATACGTGTCCATCAAGTATACCGAGCGCCTGGCTGAAGCCGGCATCGAACCCTCGGTCGGCAGCGTCGGCGACAGCTATGACAACGCCTTGGCCGAGACGATCAACGGCCTCTACAAGGCCGAAGTCATTCATCGCCGTGGCCCGTGGCGATCCTTCGAGGCCGTCGAGTT
>NZ_JAFCWQ010000073.1:0-802 GCF_049897665.1 Brevundimonas sp. TWP2-3-4b1
GAGGAAGCTGTCGGCGGTCTTGTCGTATCGGGTAGCCAGTCGTCGGCTGTGTTTGAGCTTTGAGAAACATCGCTCGACGAGGTTTCGCAGGCTGTAGATGTGGCCGTCGATGACCGGCTGGACCTTGCGGTTCCGCTTGGCCGGGATGACGGCGGCAACGCCCCGGGCCTTCAGGTCGGCCAGGATGAAGTCGGCGTCGTATCCCTTGTCGGCGAGCAGGACGCGAGGCGCAGGCCCAGGCTCGTCCATGACGGGGCCGTAGCCTTTCATATCGGAGACCTGACCGCCGCTCAGCGTGATCGCGACAGGCAGGCCCAGAGCGTTGCTGCGGAGATGGATCTTGGTCGAGAAGCCACCGCGAGAGCGGCCAAGACCTTGGTCCTGATCCCCTTTTTTAGCGCGCCGGCGGCGTGCTGATGGGCGCGAATGATGGTGGAATCGATCATCTGAACGCTGTCGTGGCCTGTACCACCAGTCTCGTTCAGCGCCTCCAGCATGACGTCCCAGACCCCCGCCAGCGTCCAGCGCCGGAACTGGCGGTAGACCGAGTTCCACTCGCCGAAATGGCTGTGCAGATCACGCCAGGCCGTCCCCGTTCGGGCGATCCAGAACACACCGTCCAGCACCAGCCGGTGATCGCGAGGCCGTCGCCCTCGCCTCGGACCCTTCTCGACCACGAACGGCTCGAAGAACGCCCACTCCGCATCCGACATCAAACCACGAACCATGGCTGCTCTCCGCAAAGAACAGCCTTGAATCAGCGATCAGCTGATTTGGGAATCCACTTTGTCCACATCACCTA
>NZ_JAFCWQ010000074.1:0-787 GCF_049897665.1 Brevundimonas sp. TWP2-3-4b1
TGCGGTTCACCGACAGCCAGGGCTACTTCGTCTCGGAAGCCAGCGTTTACAGGCTTTTGAAGAGCCATGACCTGATCACCAGCCCGGCCTTCATCGTCATGAAGGCCGCCAAGGCGTTCACCGACAAGACCACGGCCCCCAACCAGATGTGGCAGACCGACTTCACCTACTTCAAGATCATCGGGTGGGGCTGGGTGTATCTGTCGACGATCCTGGACGACTTCTCGCGCTACGTCATCGCCTGGAAGCTGTGCACGACCATGAAGGCCGGCGACGTCACCGACACGCTGGAACTGGCGCTCAAGGCGTCGGGTTGTGACCAGGTCAGCGTCCGGCACAGACCACGACTGCTGTCAGACAATGGCTCCAGCTACATCTCTGGTGACCTGGCCAAATGGCTGGGCGAGCAGGAGATGAAACACGTCCGAGGCGCGCCCTACCACCCCCAGACCCAGGGCAAGATCGAGCGCTGGCATCAGACCCTGAAGAACCGCATCCTGCTGGAGAACTACTTCCTGCCCGGTGACCTGGAGGCCCAGATCGGCACCTTCATCGAGCACTACAACCACGTGCGCTATCACGAGAGCCTCGACAACGTGACGCCTGCCGACGCCTACTTCGGTCGCGCCGCCGACATCCTGCGCCGCCGCGCCAGCGTCAAGCGACAGACCCTCCAACATCGGCGCTTGCAGCACCGCAAAATCGCCGCCTAAATATCGAACCCAGACAAGGCCAACTCTCCACTAAATCCGCACCCCGACTGTCCCAAAACATCTGACGACGTACA
>NZ_JAFCWQ010000075.1:0-733 GCF_049897665.1 Brevundimonas sp. TWP2-3-4b1
GCTCACGCCCGCCCTTTCACACCACTGGTCGGCCCCGCGCTTGTGACGCGAATCGCCACACTTTCAGGTCAGGCTGGCGAGCAGGGCGACCGGGACCACATGGCCGCCCTGTGCCGCCGCCTTGGGCAAGCCGAACCCGGCCCCACAGCCCGCTGGTGCGGCCTTGAAGCCGGGACATGGCATCTGAGATGGGAGCGCCACACTGAGTTTTCGACCTGGACCTTCTTCCGCTCGCCCGTGAACAAGGCGCCCTTCGCCGAGACCGCTCTCGACATGGTGCCGATTGACTGGCTCGGCGCGTGGCCCGGCGACGTGCTGGTCGCGACGAGGCTGGAGGTTTGGAGCCATGCAGATGTGACTGCCGCCACATCCCTGTTTGCCGTCGGCGTCACCGGTGGCCGACTGGTCGACAGCGACACCCTTGTTCTGACTGATTTCAGGGCCGACGCGGAAGGCATGACCAGGTTTCTGCTGTTATCCGACGACGTCGGCGACGGCGCCTTGACCGGGCGACTTGTTCAGACCCTGCTGGAGGTCGAGACCTATCGTCTGATGGCTCTTCTTGCCTTTCCAGTCGCAGGGGAGTCGGCCTCGGCGCTCTCTTGCATCGAGGCCACGGCGGCGGACCTCGCTCACCAACTCGCCGAGGATGCCGATCCAGATGCCGACCGGCTGTTACTGGATCGACTGGCGGCTGTTGCCGGCGAAACCGAGGCGCTGATCAGTCGTACGA
>NZ_JAFCWQ010000076.1:0-726 GCF_049897665.1 Brevundimonas sp. TWP2-3-4b1
TGTCCGCCGTCAGCGCCAATGAGACAGATTGAGGGTTCCGTTTAGAGGAGGATTTTGGTCTCGTCGTAGTGACGAAGGAACGAAGATGAGACCAAAATCCTTGCCCTTGAAGGCAACGCCCGGCGAGCGGGTTGCCAAGGACATCCGGCGCGCGACGCGCCGGCATTTCTCGGCGGAAGACAAGATCAGGATCGTATTGGACGGACTTCGCGGGGAGGACAGCATCGCTGAGCTTTGCCGCAAGGAGGGTATCGCCCAGAGCCTGTACTACGTTTGGTCCAAGGAGTTCATGGAGGCGGGCAAGCGCCGGCTGGCGGGGGATACGGCCCGGGCCGCGACGACGGACGAGGTGAAGGATCTGCGCCGGGAAGCCACGGCGCTGAAGGAGGTGGTGGCCGAGCAGACGCTTGAGATCCGCCTGCTCAAAAAAAGCATGATCGCCGATGGGGGCGACGAGGCATGAGATATCCGGCTTGCGAAAAGACCGAGATCATCCGCCTGGTCGAGCAATCGAGCCTGCCCGTGCGCAAGACGCTGGAGCAGATCGGCGTGCCCCGCGCGACCTTCTACCGCTGGTACGATCTCTACCAGATCGGCGGTCCCGAGGCGCTGGAAGATCGTCCGGGACGACCTGGCCGGGTGTGGAACCGCATCCCCGACGATGTCCGCGCCGCGATCCTCGAACTGGCCCTGGAACAGTCGGAGTTGAGCCCGAGAGAGCTGGCG
>NZ_JAFCWQ010000077.1:0-595 GCF_049897665.1 Brevundimonas sp. TWP2-3-4b1
GGTTCAGCCCCGTGCCGGTCAAGAGCGACCTGAGCTGGGAAGAGTTCGCCAAGGTCAATCTATACGCGCCCGAACTGCCCGGCGTGATGGCGGACATGAACGAGGCGCGCTTCTATCCCTACACCGGCGCCTTCGCCCATGTGATCGGCTATGTCGCCAAGGTCTCGGATCGCGACATCAAGGCGATCCGCGACACGGGCGAGGAGCCGCCCCAGATCCTGTTCAACCCCGGCTTCCGCATCGGCCGCTCCGGTGTGGAGAAGGCGCTGGACACCGACCTGCGCGGCGAGGCCGGCGGCAACCGGGTCGAGGTCGACGCGCGCGGCCGCGTCGTGGCCGAGGATGTCGGCGGCTCTCGACCTGCCGTGCCAGGCAAGGACGTGGTCCTGACGCTGGACGCCGACGTCCAGAACCGGGCGCTCGAGGTGTTCGGCGACGAGTCCGGGGCCTGCGTGGTCATGGACGTCCGCAATGGCGACATCCTGTGCATGATGTCGGCGCCGTCGTTCGACCCGAACCTGTTCGTCTCGGGTGTTCCGACCCGCACCTATCGCGCGCTGTCCGACTACGAACGCAAGCCGCTGCTGGACAAGAC
>NZ_JAFCWQ010000078.1:0-585 GCF_049897665.1 Brevundimonas sp. TWP2-3-4b1
CCACCGGCCCACGCCGTGGTGCTCAGCGTCGATGAGAAGTCGCAGATCCAGGCGTTGGATCGCACCCAGCCGGGTCTGCCGATGAAGAAGGGCCGCGCCGGGACCATGACCCACGACTACAAACGCCACGGCACGACCACCCTCTTCGCCGCCTTCGATGTGCTGGAGGGCAAGGTCATCGGCCGCTGCATGCAGCGCCACCGGCATCAGGAGTTCATCCGGTTCCTGAACGCCGTCGAGCGCGAGGTCCCGGCCGGAAAGACCATCCACGCCATCCTCGATAACTACGCCACCCACAAACACCCCAAGGTGATCGCATGGCTGGGCCGTCATCCGCGCTGGACGTTCCACTTCACGCCAACTTCGGCCAGCTGGCTTAACGCCGTCGAGGGCTTCTTCGCCATCCTCACCAAGCGCCGCCTCAAGCGCGGTGTCTTCAAGGGCGTCGTCGATCTCCAGGCCGCCATCAACCGCTTCGTCGTCGATCACAATCAGCAGCCCAAACCCTTCGTCTGGACCGCCGATCCAGACAAAATCATCGCCGCCGCTAACCGCGGGCACCAAGTGATGGAATCAATCCACTAG
>NZ_JAFCWQ010000079.1:0-557 GCF_049897665.1 Brevundimonas sp. TWP2-3-4b1
AACCGCTTCGTCGTCGATCACAATCAGCAGCCCAAACCCTTCGTCTGGACCGCCGATCCAGACAAAATCATCGCCGCCGCTAACCGCGGGCACCAAGTGATGGAATCAATCCACTAGCTAGGCACGGAGCCCGTCTTCTGGTTGTCGACACCGATGTCGAACGTCTGAAGAAAGCCGATGTTCTTGGCGGCCTCGTGGATGCCGTCGACCCCGGCCCTGTTACACATGTGGTAGAAATAGACGTCGCAGGAATTCTTGATCGCGTCGTGCATGGTCTGCGGGCCGTGACCGCTTCGGCTCCAACACCGGAAGGTCCGATTGCCAAAGCGGTAGCCGCCGCCGCAGTTGACGCGTTCGGTCGGATCCACACCGGCGGTCAAAAGCGCGAGCGAGGTCGTCAGCTTGAAAGTCGAACCGGGGTGGAAGACGCCCCCGATGGTCTTGTCCAGCAGCGGCTTGCGTTCGTAGTCGGACAGCGCGCGATAGGTGCGGGTCGGAACACCCGAGACGAACAGGTTCGGGTCGAACGACGGCGCCGACATCATGCACAGGATGTC
>NZ_JAFCWQ010000080.1:0-546 GCF_049897665.1 Brevundimonas sp. TWP2-3-4b1
ACGACGGAGAAGACCGCGAAGCCTTTTCCAACACTCAATGCGATTTAGACGTCGTCACGACTTTGGAGCCCTCGGTTTCCGCGCCGGTTTCGCCGCGACCTCAGCCTTCTTCGGCTGACGCCCGCCCTGCCCCAAGCCCATCGACTTGGCCAACGCCGACCGTTGGGCCGCATATTCAGGGCTCACCATGGGGAAGTCTTTCGGCAAGGAAAAATGCTCCCGATAGCTTTCCGGGGTGAAGCCCTGGAGCGAGAGATGTCGCTTCATCGACTTGAATTTCCGTCCGTCGATCAGGCTAACGATGCCGTCGGGTTGGATGAGCTTTCGGATCGCGGCTGGCGTCAGTCGCGCCGGTGCTTCCGCTTCGTCGACCTCGGGCTCGCCACCGAGGCGGCTGAGCGATCCGTGCACCATCGTGACCAACCCGGGCAGTTCATCCGGGCTGACCCGATTGTTGGCCACGAAGTTAGCAACGATGCCCGTGGTCATGGCCAGAAGCGCGGAATGATCGGTGTCAGCCATGCGGGCCTCCGGTTGGAAAGAATA